>CANHBY010000068.1 GCA_947458895.1 Burkholderiales bacterium
GCGTCGGTCGCGCCCACCACAATCACCCCGTCGGCATAGACTGATTGGCCAAACATGCTGCCCAAAAATCCATCCGGCATGTTCACATCGAGTTCGCTCAGCATGCCTGCCAGCTGGCCGATGTTTCCCGCGGCTATCACCACGGTGACACCCTTGTCGAGGAGGGCTTGAAAGGCGTTCTCAAAGTCCTGGATGGTGTCGCCGAGATCACTATTGAAGTCATCGACGGCCTGCTTAGCCAGCGCCTGAAACTGGTCCTTGGACTCTTGTCGGGTTTCAGCCGACCACCGGGAATAGTCTGCCCCATGCTCTTTTGCAAAGCGTAATCGGAGCGCTTTGAAGTCTTTTCTAAAAAGTTTCGCTGGCGTGAGGCCGAGCGACAAATTGATGACCTCCGGCGGGTTCTCCGAACCCGCAATGGTCATCAATTGGTCTGGGATTGATTTGGTGGCCTTGACTTGCTGGCGCAAAACCTCAACGGCTGGTTGAGACAGCGCCTGCTCAGCCACATACGCAACTCTATCCCCATGGATCCGCCCGCGGGGGTCGGCCTGAAAATCATCGAGGACCAAAATCTCGACACCCTCAGGCCGGGAATTCTTGAAGCCATAGTCAATCCGGCCCCCCCGGTAAACCTCCCGAAGACTGCGGCCCAGGTGCTTCACCATAATCTCTTCAAGCTGCTTACCAGATGGATCGCTCGATGCCTCGCCCGAGATATCGCACAACACATCGCCCGCTCGCTCAACCCCAAAGTCCACACTGTACTGAATGGTCATATCGCTTCGCCAGTTTCGCAGCCAAACTGGCTGCCACCCTACACGTCGGAACTGAAAGTGGTTTTCGATTCACGAAAACCCTGATCCAACGCCCTCGCCTGGGGCACGCGCGGGCAACACTTGAAGTCACTCCTCGGGGCGGCCCGAGCGTCACAGCATCAGCCGCCAAGCCTCGCTGACAATCGGAAAACGGGCCGGCATAGCCTCTTCACGGGGTCTTCGATGAATGTGGAGCCCCCGCCGAATGTGGCCCATTCACCGGTGGTTGTGCCTTGAAAACCACCCTCACTCCCCAAATCATCGGCAAAGGCATGCACATTCAGGGCACCTGAGTGCTGCCCCAGAAAAGCAAAAGTCCCACCGAGGTGGGACTTTACAGCAAGTGAAGCGGCAGGCCTGAGCCTGCGTGATGTCACTTCTTGTTTTGCTTTTCGGTCTTCTTGCCCTTGCTGGCGGCAGCGGTGGGTGCGGTAGCCACAACGGGCGCAATTTCTTCTTCGGCGGCAGCCTCAGAAACCGTGACCAGCACGGGGTTCTTCTTGCCGTGGGTCACGACCTTCAGGCCGGCTGGCAGGGTGATGTCGCTGACGTGAAGCGATTGGCCCTTGGCCAGGTTGATCATGTCGACGGTGATGAACTCAGGCAGAGCGGAGGCCAGGCACTCGACTTGCAGTTCAGTGACGATCTTGTTGATCAAGGCCTTGTCGATCTTGACTGCGGGTGAGTTTTCTTCGTTGATGAAGTGCAGGGGCACTCGCTTGGAGACCTTGGTGGTGGCATCAACGCGTTGGAAGTCGATGTGCAGCACGATGGGGCGGAAAGGGTGCACCTGGTGATCACGCAACAAAACCTTTTCGATCTTGCCGTTGATTTCCATGTCGAGGATGGAAGAGTGGAATGCTTCTTTCTTCAGGGCGAAGAAAAGGGCGTTGTGATCGAGTTCGATCATGGCCGGTGTACCAGCACCATAGACAATGCCAGGGACCTTGTTGGCAATGCGCAGGCGGCGGCTCGCTCCGGTCCCCTGCAGGGTGCGCTCATAGGCGACGAATTTCATAATCAGCTCCAAAAAAAGAAACGCTCGCGACCAAGCGTTTTCGGATGTTTGCCTTGCGGCAACGATGACAAGCGCTTTGTTTCACACAAGCGCTTGCTTCGGCAAGGCCCTGCCGAAGCAAGGCCTTGCCTGAAGAGGGTTAAAAATTGTTGTTTTGCTCTGCAAACAAGGAGGTGACCGACTCACCATCGGAGATGCGGCGGATGGTTTCAGCAAACAGGAAAGCCACTGACAGTTGGCGAACTTTGCTGCACTTTTTGCCATCTTCGCTCAGGGGAATGGTGTTCGAGATCACGACTTCGTCGAGGGCTGAATTGCTGATGCGCTCGAGTGCCGGGCCGGAGAACACGGCGTGGGTGCAGTAGGCATACACGCTTTTGGCGCCACGCTCTTTGAGCACTTCGGCTGCTTTGACCAAGGTGCCTGCAGTGTCGATCATGTCGTCCATGATGACGCAGTTGCGGCCATCGATTTCGCCAATCACGTGCATGACTTCAGACACGTTGGCCTTGGGGCGACGCTTGTCAATGATGGCCAGCTCGCAGCTGAGTTGCTTGGCCAGTGCTCGGGCGCGCACCACGCCCCCGACGTCAGGTGACACGACGACCAGGTCTTGGTAGCGCTTGCTTTGCAGATCGGCCAGCAGCACAGGAGAAGCGTAGATGTTGTCAACGGGGATATTGAAGAAGCCCTGGATCTGGTCGGCGTGCAGGTCCATGGTGAGCAGGCGATCAACGCCGACGGCTTCCAGCATGTTGGCCACGACCTTTGCGCTGATGGGCACACGGGTGGAGCGTGGACGACGATCTTGCCGGGCGTAGCCGTAGTAAGGGATCACGGCAGTGACTCGGCGGGCAGAGGCCCGCTTGAGGGCATCGACCATGATGCAGAGTTCCATCAGGTTCTCGTTGGTCGGCGCGCAGGTGGGCTGAATCACGAAGGTGTCGCGTGCTCGAACGTTTTGTTCAATTTCGACGGCCACTTCGCCATCAGAGAACCTGCCGACTGAGGCTTTACCCAGCTCAATGCCCAGGTGAGAAGCCATTTCTTGGGCCAGAGCTGGATTGGCGTTGCCTGTGAAAAGCACCGTATTGAAAAGCATGGCTACTCCGACGAGAAAGTTGGTCGACGGTGCATTACCTACGGTGCCGCACCTTCACTGAACTTCAAGCCGGGGCAAATTGAGGCTCTGGGTAGAGCGGGCCAGATGGTGCGCTAAAGCGAAGCACGAGCAGGCCTGACAACTTGCGACCGGCCTCAAGATGTTGGCAGGGGAAGAAGGATTCGAACCTTCGCATGTCGGAATCAAAATCCGATGCCTTAACCAGCTTGGCGACTCCCCTACACCGGCCCTGGTGGATGCCACACAGAGCCGCTTACTCGCTGCGCGATCAGTCTGAAGCCCAGCCCCGCAAAGGATGGGCATTCTGACTGACACACACCCGGCCGACCCACCCCGGTGGAAGCGATTCCAGCCAAAGGCTTGCAGCCGAGGTGCTGCAATTCTGATTCTCGTTCAGCCTGGCGAACACTGCGCTTCCGGAGCCTGTCATGCGGCTGTTGCCGAATTGGGCGTTTAGAAGTTGCAGTGCCTTCGCGATGTCTGGGCAAACCGCTTCAGCGGCTGCTTGCAAATCGTTTTGGCCCCATCCCTCAGTAAATTGAGGAAGATGCTGTCCGAGAAAACCGTAGACTATACCAGCATGTGGGCGAACAGCCAAGAGGGGGTTGGTGAAAACAAGGCTCGTTTGCGCGCCTGTGGGTGGTTTAGCCACCACAAAAGTTTGCTGCGGTAGTTCGATGGGGGTGAGTTTTTCACCGATGCCCTCAACCCAGGCGTTTTGTCCACCGACAAAGAAGGGGACATCGGCACCCAGTGGCAGGGCCAGAGATTGCAGTTGAGACCGTGGCCAGTTCAGGCCCCAAAGTCGGTTCAGGGCCAGCAGCGTGGTAGCCGCATCGGAGCTGCCGCCGCCCATGCCGGCGCCGCTGGGGATTTGCTTGTCAATGCGGATGTGCACACCCTGCGTGGTGCTACTGGCGGCTTGCAGCGCGCGCGCTGCTCTCAAACAGAGGTCGTCAGGAGGCAGGGGTGTGTGGAGGTCTTCGCGGGAAATTTGGCCGTCAGTGCGGCGCTCGAAGTGAAGCGTGTCTTGCCAATCGAGCAGCACAAAGGCCGATTGCAGAAGGTGGTAGCCGTCAGCACGCTTTCCGACCACGTGCAGGAAGAGATTGAGCTTGGCTGGAGCAGGGACGTCGTACAGGTGGCGCAGTGACATGTGAATACAAGGACTTCAGTCTCTAAATCAGGAGGCGCGCCAGAACGGTGATGCTGGGTGCCTCGGGCCGTTCAGCAATGATGACGCCTTGCGCCAAGCGGTCGAGTTTGATGATCCAGCCGATCTGGGTGAATCCGATGGTGGGGCCTGGGCTTGCTTCGCTGGGCGCGCCGGGCCAGGGGCGCCCATGCAGCCAATCGAAGAGGGCCTGCACAGGCACCTGCTCGCCCAGAAGGTCTTCGCTCAATGCGTTGAGGCTGGGATAGTCGCGGTCGCCGTCGGCTGTGGAAAGCCGGACGTGCTGTGGGCTCCATTGGGCGCGTCCCAACAAGGTGCCCAGGGGGCTTGAGAGTTCGAGCTTACCGGAGGTGCCGTCTGTGCTTTGCAGATCGAACAGGGCGCTGAGGCTGTGACCTGGGGTGTCGTCGAGCGAGGCCACACGCACAGAGAGCCGGCCGGAGAGGCTGGAGTCCCGGGGGATTGGGGTGGCGCTCGGCAGCTGTTGGGTGGCGCAGGCAGTCAGCCAAAGGCAGACAACGGCCGCCACCCATCGAAACGAACAGCGCCAGCCCTTTGTGCCGTCCACGCAGGGGTCAGATGATTGATGACACGCCCTAGGCACTGGCAGCCACCCCTTTGTTCACAAATCAACTTTCAGGCGTGCCAGGGTCTCTTTGAGCACATCGTTGTTGGCATCACGCTTGTAGCCATCACGCCAGACACGCATTGCTTCGTCTCGCTCTCCCGTGACCCAAAGCAACTCACCTAGATGCGCGCCGATTTCGGGGTCGGGACGGGCTTTGAAGGCCATTCGCAGAAGGCTAAGAGCCTCGGTTCGGTTGCTCATCCGATATTCGACCCAGGCCATGCTGTCCATCACGAAGGGGTCACGTGGGGCCAGTGCGAGAGCTCGCTGAATCAGCGTTTTGGCCTCTGGCAGACGCATGTTGCGATCAGCCCAGGTGTAGCCTAGGGCATTGAGTGCGTTGTAGTGGTCAGGCTTGAGGTCGATGACTCGGCGCAGCAAGCGTTCCATGTCGCCAAGCCGGTTGAGCTTTTCTTCCACCATGGCTTGCTCGTACAACAGTTCAATATCGTTGGGGAGGCGCTGGTTGGCGCTGCTGAGAACTTTCTGGGCCTCCGACCATTGTTTGGCTTCACGGAGCACCAGGGTTTCAAGCAGAACCTTGGTGCGATCGTCGGCTTGCTGCTCGCTCAAGCTGCGGATGAGTTTGCGGGCTTCTGCTAACTTGCCTTGTTTGGCCAGGATATGGACCCGTCTTTGAGTCACGTCAGGGGCTAATCGGGGGTGATCGACTTGGTTCAGCCACGCTTGGGCGGCTGCATGGTCACCCAATTGTTCTGCTGCCTTTGAGAGCAGAATCCGCGCCTGCTGGCGGTTGAAATGGGGGCTGGTTTCGGTTCTGAAGAGATCGCTGTCAGCCTCGTGAGCTTCCTGGGCTGCGCCTGCCGGGACTAAAGCTTCTGTTGTGTCCAGAAAGTTTTGTAGCGCGATGATGGCTTCTTTGGGGTTGTGCAGTTCCAGTTGCAGTGTGCCGAGTGCCAGCCAGGCTGCCGCCAAGGTGGGCTCTTGTTGCGCGATGAATTCGAGCTGGGCGACGGCCTCAGTGAAACGTTGGGTCAGGGTCAGTGCGCGGGAGAAGACCAAGCGCAGGCTCAGATTGTTGGGGCTATATCGCAGGTAGTCTTCGACGATGACTGCAGCTTGGGGTTCATTGCCCATCAGTTCAATGGCCAGCAGGGCAGGTTCGGAAGCCAAAGGGTTGAGTGCGTGGGCCCGATGGGCAAATTCGAGCGCGCGTGCATGCTCGTTGGCTGCGGCCCAGATTCTGCCCAGCGCCACGTTGGTGTCGGTGCCTGCGTCAGCGGTGTTGGCGTAGGGTTTGAAGACCTCTTCGAGCATAGGCGCCAGCTTTTCAGGTTGGGCTGTCGAGTTGAGGATGCGTGGCGTGGAGTTAATCAGGGTGACGCGTTCGGCGGGGGTGCTCAGCTTGAGCAGTGCACTCAGCGGCTCCATGACTTCGGCTCCTCGGCCCATGGCGGTCAGGATGTCGATCAAATAACGCTGGGCGCTGGTTGAATCGGGCAGGGCGGCTTGCCAGGCACGGGCCGCTTCGAGGGCCTTGTCGCCGGCTCGGGCCTGCAAAGCGATGTCGGTGCTGCGCCGGAAGAGGGCCTCGTTTTTGGTCTTGCGGGCTGCATTTAGCAAGACTTGGTAAGAGGTGCCGACATTGCCTGCATTGAGTTCAATCTCGCCCACGAGGATTTGGTAGACCAGCGAAGCATCTGCCAAAGCACCGTTCGCCGACGCAAGGATTTTGGGGGGGTGTGCGAACGCCGCTGGCGAACCCAGCAGCATGAAGCCCATGAGTAGCTTGGTGACAATTTTCACTAGTGTCGTGTCAGGGCTGAAATGTCGTTTGATCGCGCCGCTATCAAGCCCGCTGGCTAGGGCGTGTTCGCAAAGTCCTCGCCAGCCATAAAACGCTCTCTTGAAGTGATCTGCGGCGTTGCAAATGCTCGCAATACCTACTGGTATTGCTGTGCTTTGCGCCTTGCAGCTCACTCCAATAGACCATTTTCTGCCCGACGACGAC
>CANHBY010000069.1 GCA_947458895.1 Burkholderiales bacterium
ATTCAGCGAGGGGTTCAAATGAAGACACGAAGGAAAGTGGATCAAGACCCACCTGCCTCAGCCTCACCGGCTACCTCACTGAGCGCCCCACCTCAGGCTAAGCGCTCCTTGATGATCACCGAGCCATTTTCTTGTGTTTCCACCATGCCTCGCTCTTCGAGATCCTTCATCACGCGGCTGACCATTTCGCGAGAGGCGCCGACCACCTTGGCCAGATCCTGGCGTGACACCTTGCTGCGAATAATCTTCGTGTCGCCCTCGTCCTCCGCCATGTCAAGCAGGGTTCGGGCAACGCGGCCATACACATCCAGCAGGGCCAAAGACTCAATTTGCCGGTCGGCGTTGCGCAGCCTCTGAACCAAGCCCCGCAAGATCGCATAAGACAAGCTGGAGCCTTCGGGCAAGCAACGTGCAAACTCGGCTCGACCCAAGATCAGCATATCGGTTTGAATCTCTGCACGCACAGTGGCGGAGTGCGGCTCGTTGTCGATCAGGCTCATCTCACCCACATAGTCGCCCGGCTGCAACACCGCCAAAATGACCTCACGCCCTCGAGCGTCAGCCGTCAAAACGCGTGCACGGCCAGTGAGCAAAATGAACAGCGCATTAGACTTTCGTCCGTGCTCCACAATGATTTCGCCCCTGCGAAAGCGCCGCTTCACAACGCTGTCAGCAATCCCCTGCGCCTGCTCAGTGGTGAGCATTGAAAACAGAGGCACCCTCCGAATCAGATCTAAGCTGGACAACATAGCCATCAGCAATCCCTTTCCATGGTTTAGAAATGAGCGCGCAAACAACACTGCCCAAAATGTCACTGTCAGAAGTCACGTCCGACATGAAAACGTATTCTCTAGAGCTCTTGGCACAATAAGAGCCATTGAAGAGGCCCAAACAACCTCTATCTTTTTGCCATTAATCCTCAAATTTACCTGCCTGCCCTGCCCATGACAACAGCTCCCAAACACGCCCAAGTACTGATTTTGGGCTCCGGCCCCGCAGGCTATACCGCAGCCGTTTATGCGGCGCGCGCCAACCTGCACCCCATGCTCCTGACCGGCATGGACCAAGGCGGCCAACTGATGACCACCACCGAAGTTGACAACTGGCCAGCCGATGCTCAAGGTGTCTTAGGCCCCGACCTGATGCAACGCTTCGCCCAGCATGCCGAGCGGTTCAACACCCAAATCGTGTTCGACCACATCCGTGAGGTCGACTTCTCGAAGCGGCCGTTCACCCTCAAGGGCGACTCTGACGAATACACCTGTGATGCCCTGATCATCTCCACAGGTGCCTCGGCGAAGTACCTGGGCTTACCCTCAGAGCAGGCTTTCATGGGTCGTGGCGTGAGCGGCTGCGCCACCTGCGACGGCTTTTTCTACCGCGACCAAACCGTGTGTGTGGTGGGCGGAGGCAACACGGCCGTGGAAGAAACGCTCTACTTGTCCAACATTGCCAGCAAGGTCCACCTGATTCATCGGCGCGATAAATTCAAGGCCGAAGCCATTCTGATTGACAAGCTCTACGAAAAAGTGGCGGCTGCTAAGGTCGAGCTGCATCTTTGGAGCACTCTTGATGAGGTGCTGGGCGACACCAGTGGCGTCACGGGCGTGCGAATCAAAAACACCCAATCGGGCCAAACCAACGACCTCACCCTGCAGGGGTGCTTCATCGCCATCGGCCACCAGCCCAATACCAAAATCTTTGAAGGCCAATTGGAAATGAAAGATGGCTACATCGTGACCCGCAGCGGACTCAACGGCCTGGCCACCATGACCAGCGTTCCAGGCGTGTTTGCCGCCGGCGATGTGCAAGACCATGTGTACCGGCAAGCCATCACCAGCGCCGGCACAGGGTGCATGGCCGCACTCGACGCACAGCGTTTCCTGGAGAAGTAAGCCCAGCCAAAAAGACCCCAGTTCCCGGACGCAGGAAAACCGCTTATAATCCGCCCTTTTGCGACATTCTGAGGTCGAGTTCTTGCCTGAACACCGGGCGCAGTAGCTTGGCCCCTCGATCTAAAACCCATTCAATACCGGAGAAGCGTCATGGCACGCGTCTGTCAAGTCACGGGCAAGCGCCCAATGGTGGGGAACAATGTTTCTCACGCCAACAATAAAACCAAGCGTCGTTTTTTGCCTAACCTGCACTATCGTCGCTTCTGGGTAGAAACCGAAAACCGTTGGGTGCGCCTGCGCATCTCCAATGCAGCTCTTCGCCTGATCGATAAAGTCGGCGTGGACCAAGTCGTGGCCGACCTGCGCGCCCGCGGCGAAATCTAAACCTTCTCTCAAGGACATCGATCATGGCAAAAGGCGGACGCGAAAAAATCAAGCTGGAATCTACAGCTGGCACCGGTCACTTCTACACCACCGACAAGAACAAAAAGACGACCCCTGAAAAGCTCGAATTCATGAAATTCGACCCCAAGGCTCGCAAGCATGTCATCTACAAAGAGACAAAGTTGAAGTAATTCAAAAAGCTAGGCCCCCATAAAAAAACCCGCTTCAATAAGCGGGTTTTTTTATGGGCTTTTATCTGCGTAAAGACCCAGAAGAGCGTTCCTTACAGCTGCCAAACCCACTCGCTGTTCGTGCCAATGGATCAAAGGCACAAACAACGAAGTGGCGAGAGATCAAGATGCGCGAACGGCCTTGAGATTCATCGAAAACTCCTGCAAGGCTACGATACCGCTGTCCTCGGCCTTGTGGCACCAGGCCTGCAAGTCAGAGAGCAACTGCTCAGCGGATACGTTGGTGCGAGTCCAGAGCTGGCGGAGCTCCTCGCGCATGGCCACCAACTTGCCCAGGCCAGGGCTGTGCTGAATAACCTGCTGCAACTGGGGCAGCACATCGGCCGGGATCTTGTCCTGGTCACGGTGCAGCCAACGGCGTGCCAATTGCATCTGGGCCAGCTTGGCGCTGCCTGCAGCACCCTCTGACTTCAAACGATCGATTTCGGCCACGCAGGCAGCCTTCAGATCGGAGGCGTACTGGGCCATGACTTCATAGCGGTGAGCAATGATGGCCTCGAGTGTTTGCCCATCAGCCACGGCCTTGGCCTGACCCAACTTCATGAGCGGAGGCGTTTTGCGCACTTTGGCCAGGCCGAGGGATTGCAGAACGCTGATATAGAGCCAACCGATGTCGAACTCGTGAGGCTTGACCGAGAGCTTGGCCGAGGTTGGATAGGTGTGGTGGTTGTTGTGCAGCTCCTCGCCACCGATGATGATGCCCCAGGGCGACACGTTGGTAGAGGAGTCAACGGCCTCAAAGTTACGATAACCCCACCAATGGCCAATGCCATTAATGATGCCTGCGGCTGTGATGGGGATCCAGATCATCTGTACCGCCCAAACGGTCAGGCCGATGACGCCGAACATCAAGACGTTCAAGACCAGCATGAGGCCAACGCCCTGCCAGCTGTAGCGGGTGTAGAGGTTGCGCTCAATCCAGTCATTGGGCGTTTGGTGCCCATATTTAGCCAGGGTTTCCTGGTTTTTGGCCTCAGCGCGATACAACTCGCTGCCACGTAACAGCACGGTCTTGATGCCGCGCGTTACGGGGCTGTGGGGGTCGTCGTGGGTCTCGCATTTGGCGTGATGCTTGCGGTGAATGGCCACCCACTCTTTGGTTACCATGCCAGTCGTCAGCCAGAGCCAAAAACGGAAAAAATGCGAGGCGATGGGGTGAAGGTCAAGCGATTTGTGCGCTTGGGACCGATGCAAAAAGATGGTGACCGAGGCGATGGTAATGTGCGTGACCACCAAGGTAAAAATCAAGACCTGCCAGCCGGTGGCGCCCAGCAACCCATCAGCCAACCAGGCGACCAGGCTCTCCCAGATCAATGACAAACTGTTCATAATTTCTACGCTTTCAGAGCAAAAATAAGCTTTAAATCAGCCGGCATTGTAGGCTGGCCAGCCGGCCTAACGTCAGCAAAATCGGTGTTTAGCAAGCAGCCAATTGATCGTATTTGACTTGCCTCAATATTACGAGGGGTTATTGCTGTAGGAATTACCCGGAACATCGTAACCCACGCGAGATATATCCCTGCATCTGATGGGGCAAGCGGCGCCCCCCCCTCAAAGGCCAGGAACTCAAGATCGCTAGCGGCGCACCCAGATGGCCGCAAAAAAGCCATCGGTTTGATGCACATGGGGCCACAGTCGCAGGAAATCACCGGACACCAGCTGAGCAGCCTCGCTGATGTGGGCTTGCTCCAGAGCCTGCTGGGCAGGAAGGGGCACGAAGGTGTCTTGGTGGGCCTGCGTGAAGGCGGCGGCAACCTCTTCGTTTTCTGCCTTTAGCAGACTGCAAGTGGCATAGACCAAACGGCCACCCGGCTTCAGAAGTCGAGCGGCGCTGTTCAGAATAGCCGTTTGCTTGGCGACCAGCTCTTGGACGCTTTGAGGGGACTGGCGCCACTTCATGTCAGGGTTGCGGCGCAGGGTGCCCAGGCCAGAGCAGGGCGCATCGACCAGCACGCGGTCGATCTTGCCAGCTAGGCGCTTGATGCGCTCATCTCGCTCATGAGCAATTTGGGCCGGGTACACATTGGAGAGACCACTGCGCGCAAGGCGCGGCTTGAGCGCAGCGAGCCGGTGACCTGAGGTGTCGAAGGCGTAGAGCCGACCGGTGTTGCGCATGGAGGCGCCGAGAGCGAGCGTTTTGCCGCCTGCACCGGCGCAAAAGTCGACCACCATCTCGCCACGCTTGGCATCGGTGAGCACGGCCAGCAATTGGCTGCCTTCATCTTGAACTTCCAGGGCGCCAGACTGAAACAGGTCTTGCTTATTCAGTGCAGGTTTGCCCTCGAAGCGCAGGCCCCAAGGCGAAAACGAAGTGGCTTGGGAAGGCAGCTGTGCGGCTGCCAAGGCGGCTTGGGCCTCATCGCGCTTCATCTTGAGGGCGTTGACCCGAACGTCCAGCGGGGCAGGCTCTTGCAGGCTGTTGACCAAAGGCCAGAAGGCATCGCCTATCTGGGCTTGCAGGGCCTCGGCAAGCCAATCGGGCAGGTTATGTTTGAACTTTTCGGGCAAGCCGTCGAGGTTGACAGCCTCGAGGCGATTCAGCCAGGCCTGCTCCGCCTCTGAGAGGGCTGCGCGCAGGAAGGCGGCGTTGCCTTGCCACCCCAGCAAGACGAGCCGGCGAGTTTGCTCGCCGTGCCCAGACTGCGCCAAGTGTTGGTACAACAAACGCCGACGCACCACACAATAGGTGGTCTCGGCGAGGGTGTGGCGCTCTCTGGGGCCCAGGGCGCGGTGGGTACGGAAAAAATCGGAGACGATCCGATCTGCGGGGGTGTCGAATTGCAGCACGTTGTGCAGCAAGTCGGTGGCTAGCTCGATGAGCGCGTTTGGATGCATCCCCCAATTATCTGAGATTCGGCGATCGGCCGCTGAAAACAGGCAAGAGTGCCTGCCCAGTGTGAGTGGATGGCTGGGCATTCGCGAGGTCTTGGGGGGTGGCTTGGCCGACCAGTAGGCCCCCTGCGCTGCCCCCCTCGGGGCCGAGGTCGATGACCCAATCGGCTTCAGCGATGACGTCCAGGTCGTGTTCGATCACCACCACGCTGTGGCCGCCATCAACCAAGCGGTGTAGAACTTTGATGAGTTTGGCCACATCGGCCATGTGCAGGCCGACGGTAGGCTCGTCAAGCACGTAGAGGGTATGGGGAGCTTGGGCTGTGCGCCGGGCACTGCGCGTTGCGGCGGCGGCCTCGTTGGGCAAACCGGCAAACTCGTCGCGCACCTTGCTGAGCTCAGCCACCAGCTTGATGCGCTGTGCTTCGCCGCCACTCAGGGTGGGCGAGGGTTGGCCCAAGGTCAGGTAGCCCAGCCCCACATCTCGGAGCAATTGCAAAGGATGGGCGATGGCTCGGTGGGTGGCGAAAAACTCAACGGCTTCGTCAACCTCCATGGTCAGCACATCGCCGATGTGCTTGCCACGCCATGTGACGGCCAGGGTCTCGGGGTTGAAGCGTTGGCCATGGCACACATGGCAGGGCACTTTGACATCAGGCAGGAAACTCATCTCGATGGTGCGCATGCCCTGCCCTTCGCACGCGGGGCAGCGGCCCTCGCCGGTGTTGAAGCTGAACCGCGAGGCCGCGTAGCCACGGGCTCTGGCCTCCAGGGTGTCGGCAAAGAGCTTGCGAATCGCATCCCAAAAACCAATGTAGGTGGCGGGGCATGAACGGGGCGTTTTACCGATGGGGGTTTGATCGACTTCAAGAACCCGGCCGATCGACTGCCAGCCGTCGATGCCCTCACAGCCCTGCCATTGAGGCTGACCGCGGCTGTTGATGAACTGAAGATTGGCCAGCAGCACATCGCGCGCCAAAGTGGACTTGCCCGAGCCACTGACACCGGTGACGGCGACCAGGCGCTTGAGGGGGATGTTGACGCTAAGTTGCCCTAAGTTGTGCAGTGAGGCCGAGCGCACGGTCAGCTGGGGTGCATCAAGAAGCGGGCGACGAGGTTGCAAGGAATGACGCAACGGCTGCGCCAGGCTGCGGCCGGTTTGGGAGTCGGGGGCCTGAACCAGGTCGGCCACACTGCCCTGCGCCACCAAGCGACCGCCGCGCTGACCGGCGCCAGGGCCGATGTCGATGATGTGTTGGGCGCGACGAATGGTGTCTTCATCGTGCTCAACCACCACCAAGGTGTTGCCCTTGTCGCTGAGGTTTTGCATGGCTCGCAGCAAGACTTGGTTGTCTCGGGGATGCAGGC
>CANHBY010000070.1 GCA_947458895.1 Burkholderiales bacterium
GCTCAGATTACGAGCAAGCAGGCCGCGGGCCAGACAGACGCTTTAAAAGATAACGGCCCCTCAGGGCCGTTGATCACGGACCAAATCCACTCACTTCTTCTTGTTAACCGCAGCCTTGAAGGCCGCACCGGGAGTGAACTTGGGCACGGTCGCCGCTGCAATCTTCAGGGCCTCCCCGGTGCGGGGATTCTTGCCCGCTCGAGCCGCGCGCTTGACGGCCTTGAAGGTGCCAAAGCCGATCAGTTGCACGTCTTGCTTCTTGGCCACCGTCTTGGTCACGATCCCCAACAACGCATCGATAGCACGAGCAGCCGCCGCTTTGCTCAGATCGGTTTCCTTTGCCAACGCTTCGATCAGTTCACTCTTGTTCACGAGAGGTCTCCTTGGTAATGAAAGGGCATTTTGGCAGAGGCGCTCCCGGAGATTGACCTACTCTGAGCGTTAACCGCCGCAATCCCTCCAAACTTGGGGCAAACGATCCCCAGCCGGAGCAAGCGGGACCGTTCTTCTTGCCGAGCCCCCCCCAAAAGGGGGGGGTGGCGTGGTCGGGTCCGATTGGGGTCCGTTTTGCCTTAAATTGAGGCCCTTGTTCTCCGCCCGTGGCTCAGGTCAATCGGTGTCGGGGTTATTGGCTTGCAGTAGGGGAATCCGGTGGTTGCGAAGTGGTCTGGGATGGTGGGGCGTGGTGCGGCGACGTTGGTGTTGTTGAGCCCATGGGTTTGGGTCATGGCGCAAGTGCCCACGCCAGGGCAGGTGGATGATTCGCAGTTGATCAATCAGCAGCAGCGCGAGCGTGCGCTGCGCGAGAGGCAGGAGCGCCGGCCGGATGTGCGGTTGGAGGGCGAGGCGCCGAAGGCTGCCCAGAGCCTGCCCGCCCAAGAAAAGCCCTGCTTCCCGATTGCCCGGTTTGAGTTGCAGGGCGAGAGGGCGAGTGAGTTTCAGTGGGCGCTGCAGTCGGCCATCACGCCGGATGATCCGCCGGCCAGTGGGGTCGATGGCGCTCGGTGCCTGGGGGCCAAGGGGATCAACACCATCCTGGCACGCGTGCAAAACGCGATCATTCACCAAGGCTTTGTGACCACCCGGGTGGTGGCGCCGCAGCAGGACTTGCGCAAGGGCGTGCTGGTGATGACGCTGGTGCCGGGCACCTTGAGCTCGGTGAGGTTGGCGCCTGGCAGTGATGAGCGTGCGTACACAAAGAATGTTCTGCCGATCGCGCCGCCAAACCTGGTGAACCTGCGTGACTTGGAGCAGGCGCTGGAGACCTTCAAGCGGCTGCCCAGTGCCGAGGCAGATATTCAAATTGCGCCTGCGCAGCCTGTGGACGGCAAGGCACCTCAGCCGGGCCAGAGTGATTTGTTGATCCAGTGGCGGCAGGGGCGTCCTTGGCGAGTGGGTGTATCGGTGGACGACTCGGGCACCAAAGCCACCGGAAAGCTGATCGGCAATGCGAGCCTGAGCTGGGATCACCCGCTGGGGCTCAATGACCAGGTCACGGTCAACTTGAATCACGACCTGGGCGGCGCCAGTGGTGAGGGCCCACGCGGTACGCGAGGTGGTTGGCTGAGCTACAGCGTGCCGTTTGGGTATTGGCTGGTGAGTACCTCACTGAGCCGGGCTGATTACCACCAGACGGTGGCGGGCCAGGATGAAAGTTACGTCTACAGCGGCCAGAGCGACTCGGTCGATCTGAGGGCCTCGCGCATGGTGTACCGCGATGCGCAGCGCAAGCTCAGCGCCTGGGGCAGCCTGTGGAGCCGAAGCTCGAAGAATTATGTGGACGACACCGAAGTCGAGATTCAAAGGCGGCACACGTCGGGGTGGCAGGCGGGGCTGACACACCGGGAGTACATGGGTTCGTCGGTGCTCGATGCCAGCCTGGCGTACCGCCGAGGATTCGGGGGCTTGGGGAGCATGCCCGCGCCGGAAGAGATTTTTGACGAGGGCACCTCGCGCATGCAGATCGTCACGGCCGATGCGCAGTGGAACCAGCCCTTCAAGATCGGCGGCGCGCCGATGCGCTACCTGGGCAGTGTTCGAGCCCAGTGGAACCAGACCGCCCTGGTGCCGCAGGACCGCTTCAGCATTGGCGGGCGGTACACGGTGCGCGGGTTTGACGGCGAAACGCTGCTCACGGCCGAGCGTGGCTTCACAGTGCGCAATGATGTGGGCTGGCATTGGAGCCCGAGCGCTGAGGGCTATGTGGGGGTTGACTATGGCCAGGTGTCGGGTCCTTCGGCCATCTTCCTGAGCGGCAACAAGCTGGCGGGGGTGGTGCTGGGCGTGCGGGGTGGCTGGCAGGTCCGCGGCACGCAGCAGTGGGGCTACGACGTGTTTGTGGGCGCGCCCCTGATGCAGCCCGAGGGCTTTGGCAAGCGCGCCACCATTGCCGGCTTCTCGCTCAACTGGCAGTACTGAGGCCGTACCGCGGCCGTCATGACGCAGCCAAGCTGCAGATCCCAAACCAATAAGATGCTTCCCCGATGAACAAGCTGTCCTATCGAATTGTCTACAACGCGTCCCGCGGCCAGTTGATGGCGGTCTCCGAAGCCTCGCCGTCGGATCATAGTGGGTCTGGCGTCGAGGGTGAGACCGGTGGTGCGAAGCAGGCGGCGGGTCAGCCCCTGGTCACCCGGCCCTTGAGCTGGGCGATGTGGCTGGCGCTGGGCATGGTGAGCGTGGTGGGTTCGGCGCAGGCGGGGCCCACGCAGATCGTGGTGGACCCCAATGCGGCGGCGGCCCATCGGCCCACGGTCGGCACGGGGGTCAATGGCAACGGGACGGTGGTCAACATTCAAACCCCCAGTGCCGCCGGCGTGTCCCGAAACGTCTACAAGCAGTTTGATGTGGGTGCTGAGGGCGTGGTGCTCAACAACGCCCGGGTGGGCCAGAGAACGCAAGTGGCCGGGCCGGTGGCGGGCAACCGCTCACTGGTCAAGGGCACAGCCAAGGTCATTCTGAATGAGGTCAATGGCCCGGCGGGCAGCCAGCTCAATGGCACGGTGGAGGTCTCTGGCGACCGGGCACAGGTCATCATTGCGAACCCGGCCGGGGTGACGTGTGATGGTTGCGGCTTCATCAATGCCAAACGAGTGACGCTGACCACGGGCACGCCGGTGGTCAATGGAGGCTCGCTGGAGGGGTACCGCGTCGAACAAGGCACCACCAAGATCGGGCCAGGCGGCATGAACACAGGCTCGGCCGACTACACCGACATCATCTCGCGGGCTGTGGTGGTGGAGGGCAAAGTTCAGGCACGCGAGCTGCGGGTGATCACCGGGGCCAACGAAGTCAGTGCCGATGGCAGCCGCATCACGCCCATTGAGGGCAAGGGCCCCAAGCCCGAGTACGCGATTGACTCCAGTGAATTGGGCGGGATGTACGCCAAGAAGATCACCTTGATCAGCACCGAGGCGGGTGTGGGGGTGCGCCGTGCGGGCAACCTGGGCGCATCAGCCGGGGATGTACGGATCAGCGCGGATGGCAGCATCCTGGGAACGGGGGCCATCCAAAGTGCTGGCGACATCGTCATCGCTGCGCAAAACATCGCCCAATCGGGCTCAATACAGGCACGGGGCAATGTGCGGCTGAGCAGCCGCAACAAGCTGGAGGTAGGCTCCGGCGTGATCGTCTCCAAGGGCGACACGACGCTGGAAGCACCGGTCATGACGGTGTCCTCGGACGCCCTGCTCGTGGCGGGCCTGAACGACGATGGTGCCGTCTCTGGGTCCTCGCAGTTGATGGTCTCGGGCGGCAGCTTCCAGTCCAAGGGCAAGCACGTGGTGGCCGCAGACTTTGACATTCAGGCCAAGACGGTGGATCTGGCCGACTCCACCTCTCAGGTGGGCATGTCGCTGGTCATCAATGCCGAAGGAAGTTTGACCACCGACCGCGCCAAGGTGCTGGCCGATCAATTGCTGTTGGCGGCGTGGGTGCTGTCGAACCGGGGTGGGCAAATCGTTCAAACGGGTTCGCAAAGCAGTGTGTTGCGCCTGCGTGAATTGGACAACACCGAGGGCACCCTGCTGGTTCGAGGCGACACGGTGCTGGATCTGGGCAAGCTCGACAACACCAAGGGCCTCATTGGCGTCACGGCAGGCGGGCTGGAAATCCGCGCGCTGGGCGTGGTCAATCGTGGGGGGGCGATCGAGGCCGATGGGGAGCTCAAGATCCGCAGCAAGGGCCTGATCGACAACGAGCAAGGCAGGCTGCTGTCGAGCAAGTCCGTGGAGATCACCGATGATGATGCCACCCGCTCGCTGAGCGTGCAGGGCAAAGACGGCACCATCATGGGCCGTGAGGGGGTGACGTTGAAGGCGGCCTCTTACAGCGGAGACGGCGCCTTGTTGACCGAGGGCACCTTGGCGGTGGACTTGCAAAGCGGCCTGAGGAACACAGGGCATATGGCTGGTACGGTGGCCAATGTCTTTGTTACAGGAGGCTTCAGCAACGCCGGCACACTGGAGGCCGACGAGTTCAATCTGCGCAGCCAGGCTGTGGTCAACGAGGGCTCGGGTGAGATCTTGGCCAACAAGGGCCACATCGCGGCAGACACCGTGAGCAACCAAGGCTTGGTGGATGTGGGGCAGTTGCGAGTCGATGCGAATGAAACAGTCAACAGCGGCAGGATTTACGGCAACGAGGTGAGTCTGGGCGGCGGCACGCTTCGCAATGAACAAGGCGGCGTGATCGCGGCCCGGGTGCAACTGGATCTTGGCGTGGCGCACGTCCAGAACGAAGAAGGCAGTGAGATCACCAGTGCTGGCTCCATGCGCATTGGCGGCTCGCTGGATGCCCAGGGCCATGCTGTGGGCCGAGCCCAGAGTCTGAGCAACAGCAGCGGCCTGATCGAGGCGGAGGGCCGCCTGGAGATGAATGTGGCGCAGACCACGAACAAGCGCTCCCGCTTTGAGATGCAGGAGCGTGTCACGACGCAAGAGCTGACCCTAGCAGCAGCCCCGGATGCCACGGTGCGCACCGAGACCACCGAGAGCGTGGTCATCCAGGCCAGCGAGGCGGGCACGATTCGAGCCCATACGGTGGCCATCCAGGGTGCGATCGTGAACGACAAGAGTCGGATTCTGGGTGTGGATGTGCAGTACGACAGCAACCAGCTGACCCAGATGGGCGCAGAGTCCACCCTCAGCACCCGCACGGTGACTCAGAACTCTGCCTCCGGCGAAGAGGTTCAAACCACCAAGACCGAGTTGGTGGAGTTCAGGCCGCTGATCTCAGCGAGCGCAAACCTGTTGCAGACGAACAAGGAGGCCAAGCCGGCAGCGGCACCCGGCGCGCTGCCTGCGGCCGCAGCGGGCGCGCAAGCAGCCTCCCCGGCAGCAACCCCTGTGGCGGCTCCAGGCGAGATGAGTGCAGCGCAGGTGAATTTGAGCCTGCCGCTGAGCAAGCAATACAGCGCCTCCGCCAGTGGCCAGAGCCTGGTTCAGACCGATGCCCGTCTGGGTGGGTACAAGACCTGGGTAGGCAGTGAGGCGCAGATGTCGGCACTCGGTGTAGATCCCCAGATCAAGCGCCTGGGCGATGCGCAGTATGAGCAAAGGCTGGTGGCTGATCAGGTGCAAAAGCTCACCGGCCGAATCTTGCTGGATGGCGCTGCCAGCTCGGAGGACCAATACCGGGCTTTGCTGGACGCAGGCACACAAGCGGCCAAGGATCTGGGTCTGCAGGTCGGCAAGCCCTTGACGGCGGAGCAGGTCAAGGGGCTCAAGCAAGACATGGTGTGGCTGGAGACGCGGGAGGTCACGCTGCCCAGCGGGCAGAAGGTGCAGGCCTTGGTGCCGCAGGTGTATGCCAGGGTAGACGCGAGCATGCCCACGCAGCTCAAGCTGGACAAGGGCCAAGGTTTGTCGAGTGGTCGCACCGTCACGGTGGACATGTCGGGCACCTACCTGCAAAAGGACAACGTGCTGGCCACGGAGTCCTTGGTGATGAGGGCCGACGATCTGAGGCTGCAGGGGCAGCTGATGAGCCGAGACATCAGCCTGCAGGCCACGCACAATGTGGTCAATGAGGGCGTGCAGGTGATTGCGGGGCGGGATCTGCAGGTCACCGCGGGGCGAGACATTCTCGCCAGCAGCGTGGTCAATGGCGGGCAAATTACCCAGTTGGCGGCGTTTGCGGCGGGCAACACGGAGTCGGGCCAGTTGGTGCTGAGCGCAGGCGGAGACATCCGCACGGAGGGCGCGTTAGTGCAAAACCTCAGCAAGGGTGCCACCAAGCTCCAGGCGGGCCAGGACGTGCTCCTGGGCACGGTGAGCGTGACGCAAAAAACGAGCACCGCGCAGGGTCGCAACCGGCGTGATGTGACCGTGACGCAAGACGTGGGCTCGCAGGTGGTGAGCCAGGGCGACATCCGGGTGGAGGCCGGGCGAGACATCGTGGGCAAGGCGGCCACGATTCAAAGCACCGAGGGCTCGGTGGTGGGGTTAGCGGGTCGGGATGTGCAGTTCAGTGCCGGGGAGAGAGTGACAGTCACAGACGATCTGACGGTGAGCACCAAGAGGCGGCTGTTCAAGAAGGTGAGCACGACCACGCACACGGTATCGAGCGAGACGCAGGCCGTCGAGGGCTCTGTGGGCGGCGCGTCAGTGAGCATGCAATCGGGGCAGGACATTCACCTCACGGGCTCGGCGGTGGTGGCCAATCAGCAGGTGCAGTTGGTGGCGGGGCAAGATGTGACCCTGGACGCCAAGCAGA
>CANHBY010000071.1 GCA_947458895.1 Burkholderiales bacterium
AAAAGACGGTGAAAAATGGGGCGCTGCGGCTGATTTGCAGCCGACGACTCCCAAGTCCGACAGGCTGCTAGCCAGCGGGCTTGATGGCGGCGCGATCAAACGACATTTCAGCCCTGACACGACACTAGGTTCCTGTCCTCCAAGCAAAGAGGCCGCCTGTGGGCGGCCTCTTTGCTTGGAGGACAGGCTTTTCAGCCTGGCCTTGCCTTAGGCGCCAGGCTGCTGCGAGCCCGAGGTCTCGAAGGGCAGCTTCACGTTGCTGAGATCGCGACGTGTTTCGACCAGGACCAAGGGCCCTGTGTCTTCGAGCACCACGGGCTTGGGCTCGCGGGCCACGTGGACGGGGTGGGGCTCATTGGCAATGGCCTCCTGAGCCAGCCGGATTTTTTCGGCATCAGAGCCGACCCACTCCAGGCCGACGTTGGAGGCCAGTGACTGCAGCGCCTGTGTGGGCAACACGAAGGGGGCTGAAGGCTGGGTTCGGACTTCAGGGGCAGTAGCCGGAGGCACTGCCGGCTCGACCACTTGCGGCGCGGCCTCTGGAGCCACTGATCGAATGGCTTCAACGGTTTTTGCCGGGAGAGGCGCGCTGGCGCTCACTGCGAGCTCTGGCGATTCGGCGTGGATCTCAGACTCGGCCTCGGCTGCAGCAGGTTGGCGTTCCTTGCGCACACGATCACGTCCACGTCCGCGTCCACGACCTCGGCCCTCGCGCTGCTCAGCACCCGCCTCAGAGGGCGATACTTCGGCATGGGTCTCGGTCTCTTCTGCTGGGGCCGCAGACATTTCCGAGACTGCCTCACGCGCAGGTTGGGCGCCACCGTTTTCGTTGAGTTCGGCTTCGGTGCCATTTACGCCGCTTGCGCTGGCCTCAGAGCGATCACGTCCACCACGGCCGCGGCGGCGGCGTCGGCTGCTGCTGGGAGCGGTGCCCGCCTCAGTCACATCGCTCAGATCCATGTCTGCTGGGGTGGTGTCTGCGAAGGCATTGGACTCGACCGCTTGTTCAACCACCGCGGGCGCTGCTTTGGGCTCTTGGGGCCGACGTGGCTCACGGTCTTGGCGTGGACCTCTGCGGCTGTTACTGGCAGGGCGATCTGAGGATCGCTCGCTGAGCTGTAAAGCTTCGGAAGACGGGGCGGCTTCAGCGGGCTTTTCTGCCAAGCTTGGCTCAGCACGAGGTGCCCTGGGTGGCCTGGCCTCTTTGCGTTCGGAAGGCTCGCGCTCTTCGCGGCGGCCAGAGCGTGCGCCCCGGCCAGAGCGCTCACCACGGCCGCGGTTGCCCCGCTGTGATGTCTCGGAGATTTCGGTGCTTGGTGGGGCTGTTACGACGGGGCTGGCTTCTGGTGTGAAGAGTTTCTTCACCCAACCGAAGAACCCGCCGCCAGATTCGCTTGTGCCAGTTGAGGCTGCCGATGCAGCGTTGGCAGCCGGCGCTGAGGAGGCTGGCGCTTTGGGCTGAACCACAGGCGCAGGCGTTTCGGGCAGCAGGCCTTTAATCACCGGCTCTTGCTTTGGCTTGGATTTGTCGTTGGCATCTTGACGCCGCGTGATGCCGACTTCATCTTCCTGCTCGTCGATCATCGTGTAGCTGGCCTGCAGATTTTCCAGGCGGGGATCGTCGTGGCGCAGCCGCTCTAAGCGGTAGTTGGGTGTCTCGAGGTTTTTGTTGGGCAAGAGCAGCACGGTGACGCGTTGCTTGAGTTCAATTTTGGTGATCTCGGTGCGTTTTTCATTCAGCAAGAAGCTCGTGACCTCGACCGGCACTTGCACATGCACGGCGGCGGTGTTGTCCTTCATGGACTCTTCTTGAACCATGCGCAGGATTTGCAGGGCGCTGGACTCAGTGTCGCGGATATGGCCTGTGCCGTTGCAACGGGGGCAGGTGATATGGCTGCCTTCGCTCAGGGCCGGGCGAAGCCTTTGGCGGCTGAGCTCCAGCAGACCGAACTTGCTGATGCTACTGAACTGAACGCGCGCACGGTCAGGGCGCAGGGCCTCGCGCAGACGGTTCTCGACTTCGCGGCGGTTGCGGGACTCGTCCATGTCGATGAAGTCGACGACGATCAGGCCCCCGAGGTCGCGCAGCCGCATTTGGCGGGCGATTTCATCGGCTGCCTCGAGGTTGGTGCGAGTGGCGGTTTCTTCGATGTCGCTGCCACGGGTGGATCGTGCGCTGTTGACGTCAACAGACACCAATGCTTCTGTGTGGTCGATCACGATGGCGCCACCTGAGGGCAGGTTCACCGTGCGTGAGAAGGCGGTTTCGATCTGGTGTTCGATCTGGAAGCGGCTGAACAGAGGAGCATCTTCGCGGTAGCGTTTGACCTTGTGCGCCGACTCAGGCATCACATGGTTCATGAATTGCGATGCTTGATCGAAGATGTCGTCGGTGTCGATCAGGATTTCACCCACATCAGAGGTGAAGTAGTCTCGGATGGCCCGAATGACCAGTGAGGACTCTTGATAAATCAGGAAGGCACCCTTGCCAGCTTGTGAAGCGCCATCGATGGCGGTCCAGAGCTTGAGCATGTAGTTCAAGTCCCATTGCAGCTCATCCACGCTGCGGCCGATGCCAGCGGTTCGGGCGATGAGGCTCATGCCTTGGGGGTACTTGAGCTGCTCAAGGTTTTCCTTGAGCTCTTCACGGTCTTCGCCTTCGATCCGGCGACTCACGCCACCGCCACGAGGATTGTTGGGCATCAAAACCAGGTAACGACCGGCCAAGCTCACGAAGGTGGTGAGGGCTGCGCCCTTGTTGCCACGCTCTTCTTTTTCAACTTGAACCAGCAACTCCTGGCCGTTGGAGATCACGTCTTGGATACGTGCATCTCGAACGCTTGCGCCTTCACGGAAGAATTGACGCGATATTTCTTTGAACGGCAAGAAGCCGTGGCGATCTTCGCCGTAGTCCACAAAGCAGGCTTCCAGCGAGGGCTCGATCCGCGTGACGATCGCTTTGTAGATATTGCCCTTGCGTTGTTCACGCCCTTCGATTTCGGTTTCGAAGTCGAGCAGTTTTTGCCCGTCGACGATTGCCAGGCGGCGCTCTTCTTGTTGCGTCGCGTTGATCAGCATGCGTTTCATCTTCACTCCTTCTGTTGCAGCCCATGGGCCGCCTACATCATTTGACCGATGCACGAGAAACGCGGATGAACCAGAAGGGTGTCGCCCTGGACTGAACTCATGCGATGGATAAACCGCATGAGGTCAGCGTTGGCGCGTGCGCGGGGGTGTTACAGGAGGATGGGGGCGAAAAAAGGAGGTTCGCCAATCGGTCAGAAAACGCCGCCCGACCGCAGCGCCAATGGGGCACGAGCAGCGCAAAAAGAGCGCGCTGCATGCCTAGGGCGAGGGGTAAAGGGGCTGGAACCGAGTTCAACATCCGCTGGGGTCACTTGACGCAGGCAGTAGCACGAATAAGGCAGGCTTGAATCGCCCCGAGTGCTGCTACCTTTAAAAACCTTTATTTGGGTTCAAACAGACGTTTGTTCTGCCGCAATAGTCTTCGGGCCGCACCTCGTAACGAAAGCCAGGTGCCTACCTAAAGAACATTGCGTTGCATCACCATTAACCAAGCTAGGCTTGGTCTCCACCTGCTGCCGAACGAGTGAAATACTGTTTGTCACACTCTTCGTCATCAGAACATTAAACTTTGACGAATTAATTACTTTGGCAGACAAGTGGCTACGAACATTATAGGTGCCAAAAATGGTGCGCAAAAGCCAGAAAAGGGGGAGCCGCCCCCTCAGACCAGCGGATTGAGCTCATCACGCCTCGTGCGACATCTTGAGGTGGATGAAGAATCTCAGGGGCAGCGGCTGGATAACTTTTTGCTTCGGCACCTCAAGGGGGTCCCCAAGACCCACATTTACCGCGTCATTCGAAGCGGCGAAGTGCGCGTCAACAAGGGCCGGGCTTCGGCTGACACGCGCCTGGAGTACGGCGATGATGTGCGGGTACCTCCCATGCGCACGGCGGAAACGAATGCGCCGACCGCCCAGGCGGCGCCTGCCCGCGAGTTTCCCATCATCTATGAAGATGACTACTTGATCGCGATCAATAAGCCAGCAGGTGTCGCTGTCCATGGCGGCAGTGGGGTGAGCTCTGGGGTAATCGAGCAATTGCGCCAGGCGCGGCCGCAGGCCCGCTACCTGGAGTTGGTGCATCGGTTGGATAAGGAAACATCGGGGCTGTTGCTGATCGCTAAAAAGCGCTCGGCCTTGGTTCATCTGCAAGATCAGTTTCGGGCGCGCAAGACGGAGAAAACCTACGCCGCATTGGTGAAGGGCGCATGGCCAGCCCGTCAAAAATTGATTGACTTGGCTCTCTATAAGTACATCGATGCGCAGGGCGAGCGCCGGGTGAAGGCGGTGCCTGCCGACCACGAGCAGGGCCGGCGCTCTATCAGCTTGGTGCATGTGGTTCAGTTGCTCGGCGCCTTCAGCTTGCTGGATGTGAGCATCAAAACGGGCCGAACTCACCAAATCCGCGTGCATTTGGCAGCCCATGACCACCCCATCGTGGGAGACGACAAATATGGCGACTTCGCGCTCAACAAGGAAATGAGCCGGGGCAGCGTGGTGCCCCGATGTCCGTTTTCACGCATGTTTTTGCATGCTCGACGCTTGGGGTTCGAGCATCCGGCCAGTCAAGAGCCTTTGGAGTTGCTGGCGCCATTACCGGCAGAATGTGAATCTTTGATCGCAGCTTTGCAGCCATGACCCGACCACGCCAGTTTGATTTGATTGTGTTTGACTGGGATGGAACCCTGTTTGATTCCACCGCCCTCATTACCCGAAGTATCCAGGCTGCCTGTGCTGATGTGGGCACCAAGGTGCCCAGTGATCGCGATGCCAGTTATGTGATTGGTTTGGGCTTGATGCAGGCCCTGGCCCACGCAGCCCCTGAGCTACCAACAGATCGGCACGAGGAATTGTGCAGCCGCTATCGTCACCACTATTTGCAGCGTCAGCATGAGGTGATGTTGTTTGAGGGGACTTTGCCGATGCTTGCTGGTTTGAAGGAGCGCAAGCACCAGTTGGCCGTGGCCACGGGCAAGTCTCGTCGAGGCCTGGATGATGTGTTGAAAGTCAGTGATCTTCGAAGCGTATTTGATGCCACCCGCACAGCGGATGAAACAACCTCAAAGCCGCACCCACAAATGCTTTTGGAGCTGATGAGTGAATTGGGTGTGGAGCCAGAGCGCACCCTGATGATTGGTGACACCACCCATGATTTGCAGATGGCACTCAACGCGGGCGCGGCGAGCGTAGGTGTGAGTTACGGTGCTCATGACTACGACGCCTTCGCTGAATTTTTGCCTCGGTCGGTCGCCCACTCCGTGGCCGAACTTGATGTCTGGCTGGCGGGGCATGCTTGAGCGGAGCAGCGATGGGGTACGCCAAGGGCTGCACCTGTGTGCGGCCCCGGAGCTCTTGGAGAAAGGGAAGGCCGTTGTTTTTCGCGTCCGGCACTTTCGTCATGAAGTGACGGCGTTTGTGTTGCGGCTCGATGGCCAAGTGGTGGGGTTTCTCAATCGCTGTGTGCATGTGCCGGTTGAGATGGATTGGCAGCCCGGCGAGTTTCTCGACAGCAGCAAGCAATTCATCATTTGTTCGGTTCACGGTGCAGCTTATTCGGCTCTCAGTGGCCAATGCATCGGAGGCCCTTGTGGCCGGGGCAGGCTGACGCGCATTGACGTGGCGGAGCTTGACGGGCAAGTCTATTGGTATCCTTCGGAAGGTATTTCGCCAATAGCCATGTGATTGCTTTGGTGTTTTTACCACCCCCATTTTCCT
The DNA here is from genome assembly GCA_947458895.1 of Burkholderiales bacterium. Lineage (GTDB taxonomy): Bacteria > Pseudomonadota > Gammaproteobacteria > Burkholderiales > Burkholderiaceae_C > CANHBY01. The sequence continues at coordinate 5,802 of CANHBY010000071.1, forward strand.
CGCCCCTTTGTTGACGGCGCTTGCGCCATGAAAGAGATCTTTTATGAGTTCATTAGGTCAGATGCCCACCTCGCCTTCGGGTGCTGCTGAACCCAAGGCAATCAGCAGCCTGGCACCCATGGAGTCATCCCTTGAGCGCGTTGTACGTGAGTTGCTGCTTGATCGGCGGCGAGACAGGCGCTGGAGGCTGTTTTTCCGCTTGATGTGGGCGTCGTTCTTCATGTTGGTGATTTGGCTGTCTATGCCTTCGCATCAGCGAGCTGCCAGCGGGCCACACACCGCGTTGGTGGATGTGCGTGGTGAGATTTCTGCCGATGCTGAGGCCAGCGCTGAATTGCTGGTCAGTGCCTTAAAAACTGCCTTCGAGGAACCCCAAGCGCAGGCGATTGTGTTGCGTATCAACTCTCCTGGCGGCAGCCCGGTTCAGGCTGGTATCGTGTACGACGAAATCAAGCGCCTCAAGGCTTTGCATGACAAAAAGGTTTATGCGGTGGTGGAGGAAATGTGTGCCTCCGGGGCTTACTACATTGCCGCTGCGGCAGACGAGATCTACACCGACAAGGCCAGTATCGTGGGCTCGATCGGCGTGTTGATGGATGGCTTTGGCTTTACAGCTTTGATGCAAAAGGCGGGCGTTGAGCGCCGGTTGATGACGGCCGGTGAAAACAAGGGCATTGGTGATCCTTTCTCACCGGTCAGTGAAAAGCAAAAGGTCTACATGCAAGGCATGCTGAACCAGATTCATGCGCAGTTCATTCACGTGGTGAAAGAGGGTCGTGGCGACCGCTTGCATGAGACACCCGAGATGTTTTCTGGTTTGTACTGGAGTGGTGAGCAGGCGATCGAGATGGGGCTGGCTGATCATCTGGGCAGCTTGGATTACGTGG
>CANHBY010000072.1 GCA_947458895.1 Burkholderiales bacterium
ACCGCACGCTCTTTGCTTCCCCACTGCGTGGGAACAACAGGGCCATAAGCCAAGCCTGCAAGGTGCATCGGCTGATTCAACCCAGCGACAGTCAAGGGCCCCTCACGGAGCTGCTCATCACGCAGAAATACGCGACCCATCTCGAACACACGCACGCGAGACACCTTGCGCGAGAGGTTATGCCTCAATACGCTCACCAGGCTACCCATCAGGCTGGAACGCATCACCGACAAAGGCGCAGCGATCGGGTTCAGCAGCCGGACCGGGTTGTCGTTTCCGGCGAGCTCAGACTCCCAGCGCGCCTCGACAAAACTGAAATTGATGGTCTCGAAATAATCCAGGCCGGCCAAGGCGTGGCGCACAGCAAACGCGCTGCGCTTGGACTCCGAACGAACCCTGGCCACCACAGGAGCCAGCGGCGGTTGAGAAGGCAACTGGTGAAAGCCCAGAACCCGAATGACTTCCTCGATCAGGTCTTCTTCAATTTGCAAATCAAAACGCCAGCTGGGTGGGCGCACCGACAACAGGCCATCACCTTCAGTGAACTCAAGCCCCAGTCGCTTCATCACGCCAGCGCATTGCTCCTGCGTCACGGGCATACCAATCACCTTGGCGGCTCTGGCAATGCGCAGGCTCACAGGCTTGGGTTGCGGCACATTCACCACCTGGTCGCTCAAGGGGCCGGCAACGCCCCCACAAATGCTTTGCACCAGTTGGGTGACGCGCTCAATACGGGCCACGGTTTGCGCCGCGTCGACCCCTCGCTCATAACGATGCCCCGCATCGGTGCTGAAGTTAAAGCGGCGCGAGCGCCCTGCCACGGCTTCTGGCCACCAGAAGGCGGCTTCAACGTAAATGTTGAGCGTGTCATCCGACACCGCCGTGGCGTCACCTCCCATGATGCCGGCCAGTGATTCCACAGCCTGGGCATCCGCAATCACACCCACCTTTTCATCCAAGGTGACGGTCTGCCCGTTGAGCAGCTTCAGCGTCTCGCCAGGCTGAGCCCAGCGAACCGCCAGCCCACCATGGATCTTGTCGAGGTCAAAAATATGCGAAGGCTGGCCAAACTCGAACATCACGTAGTTCGAAATATCAACCAAGGGCGACACCGAACGCTGGCCACACCGCGCCAAGCGCTCCACCATCCAGCGAGGCGTGCGAACCTTCGGGTTCACGCCACGAACGATGCGACCCGAGAAGCGCCCACACAACTCAGGGGCCTCAATGCTCACGGGCAAGGTGTCGCCGTGCGCTACATCGATGGCAGGCACCGCCGGCACACACAGTGCGGCCCCGGTCAGCGCAGAAACTTCTCGCGCCACGCCAAACACACTCAGCCCATGCCCCAGGTTGGGCGTGAGCTTCAAGGTGAAAAGTGTGTCGTTCAGGCCCAGGTGGTCGCGAATATTTTGGCCCACAGGCGCATCAGCTCCCAAATCGAGCAGCCCACCACCCTCGTCTTCAGGCAGATGCAACTCTGCGGCTGAACACAACATGCCGTGGCTCTCAATGCCACGCAGCTTGCCCAAACGAATCGTGAAAGCTCCAGCATCTTCCTTCCCCTGCACAGGCGGCAACTCTGCCCCCACCAGCGCACAAGGCACCTTTATGCCAGGGCGCACATTGGGCGCGCCACACACAATTTGCAAGGGCTGCGCCGCGCCTGCATTGACCAAACACACGCGCAGCTTGTCAGCGTTGGGGTGAGGCTCCACGCTCAGCACCTCGGCCACCACCACACCACTGAAGGGTGGCGCCACGGGGCGCAGTTCTTCAACCTCCATACCAGACATCGTCAGTAAATCGGCCAGCTCAGCCGTATTCAACGGCGGATTACAAAACTCGCGCAACCAGGATTCAGGAAATTGCATCGTGAGATCTCACTTGAACTGCGCCAGGAAACGCAGGTCGCCTTCAAAGAAAAGTCGCAGGTCATTGACGCCATAACGCAGCATCGTCAGGCGGTCAGGGCCAATGCCAAACGCAAAGCCGATATAGCGCTCAGGGTCGAGCCCAAAGTTGCGCACCACATTGGGATGCACCTGACCTGAGCCAGCCACTTCCAGCCAGCGCCCCTTCAAGGGCCCGCTTTCAAAAGCAATGTCCACTTCAGCAGAAGGCTCGGTGAATGGGAAAAAAGAAGGCCTGAAGCGCAACTGCAGATCGTCGGTCTCAAAGAACAGCTTGAAAAACTGGGTGAACACCACCTTGAGGTCTTTGAAGCTGACGTTCTCGCCAATCCACAACCCCTCACACTGGTGAAACATGGGCGAGTGGGTGGCGTCGCTGTCGACTCGGTAGGTACGCCCCGGTGCAATCACCCGAATCTCGGGCATGGGCAGCCCCTGGGCCTCCAGGTGAGCATATTTTTGAGCATGGGCTCGGGCATATCGCACCTGCATGGGCGAGGTGTGCGGGCGCAAATTCAGCCAGCGGCCCTGCTCGTCCTTCATGTCCACATAGAAGGTGTCCTGCATTGAGCGCGCAGGATGGTTTTCAGGGTTGTTCAAGGCCGTGAAGCTGTGCCAATCAGTCTCGATCTCGGGGCCATCGGCCACATCAAAACCGATCGAGCCAAAAATGGCCTCAATGCGCTCCATGGAGCGCGACACGGGGTGCAAACCACCGGTGCCTCGGCCACGCCCAGGCAAGCTCACATCAAGCGCCTCGGCATGCAACTGGGCCTGCATTTCCTGCTCAGCCAGCGCCTGGCGGCGCGCCTGCAAGGCAGCCTCTACCTGCTGCTTGGCCGCGTTAATCTGGCCACCTCGCGCCTTCTTCTCTTCAGGCGACAGAGATGCCAAAGCCTTGAGAAGTTCAGTCACGCGGCCGGCTTTACCGAGGTAGCGTGCCTTGGCATTTTCCAATTCGGCAGGCAACGACGCCTGAGCGAAATCGGCTTGGGCCTGTTGAACCAATTGGTCGAGGTCAGTCATGAATCGTTTGAAATAAAAAAGGCCGATCTTGACGTCGGCCTTGAAGGACTTGATGAATATCAATTCAGATAAACCAGCGTGCTCCGGGACCCTTGAGGAGCCTCGGAGCACAAGGCCATCAAGCGAGTTGGGCCTTCACCTTTTCCACGATGCTGTTGAAAGCGACGGGGTCATGGATGGCCATGTCGGAGAGAACCTTGCGGTCGATCTCAATTTGCGCTTTCTTCAGACCGGCCATGAAGCGGCTGTAGGTCACGCCGAGGCTGCGGCTGGCGGCGTTGATACGCGCAATCCACAGCTGACGGAACACACGTTTCTTGGTGCGGCGGTCACGGTATGCATACTGGCCAGCACGCATGACAGCTTGCTTGGCAATACGGAATACGTTCTTACGACGGCCACGGTAACCCTTGGCGAGTGCGAGAACTTTTTTATGGCGGGCGCGTGCGGTGACGCCACGTTTAACGCGAGGCATGAGTATTCTCCTTCAGAATCAGTTTGGAAGCCGTGCCATCAAAGGCCAGCAAAAGGCATCATCTGTTTGATGTGGCCCATGTTGGTCTCGTGCACGTTGACGGCGCCGCGCAAATGGCGCTTATTCTTCGTGGTCTTCTTCGTCAGGATGTGGCGCTTGAAGGCTTGACCGCGTTTCACGGTGCCACCTGGACGCACGCGGAACCGCTTGGCCGCGCTTTTCTTGGTCTTCATTTTGGGCATGACTGCTCCTATTAGTGACTACTGCAGGCGCCGGCAAACCTTGCCGTCTTGTAAGCCCGCAGCAGCTTCTTTTCGGTGTACCGGTGACCAGACCCGCACACTGAATTCTCTAGCTTGACGATTTGATCAGAACTTGCGTTTGGGCGCTAGCACCATGATCATTTGCCGGCCTTCCAGCTTGGGCATGTGCTCCACCACCGACACATCAGCGAGCTCGTCGCGAATTCGCTCGAGCAATCTCATGCCGATGTCTTGGTGGGTGATTTCACGGCCGCGATAACGCAAGGTGACTTTCCCCTTGTCGCCATCATCGGCAATGAATCGACGCAAGTTTCGCATTTTAATCTGGTAGTCGCCTTCGTCGGTGCCGGGACGGAATTTAACTTCCTTGACCTCGACCACCTTCTGTTTCGACTTGGCTTCAGCCGCACGCTTTTGCTCTTGGTAGCGGAACTTGCCGTAATCCATGAGGCGGCACACAGGGGGGTCTGCTGCGGCGGCGATCTCAACCAAATCGACGTCGAGTTCACCTGCCATGCGCAGGGCTTCCATGGTGTTTACGATGCCCAGGGCCTCGTTTTCAACTCCGTTCAGGCGGACCTCAGGAGCGGTGATTTCCCGATTGAGTCTGTGTTTGCGCTCCACGTTGGGAGTGCGGCGGTCAGCAAAAGTAGCGATGGCTCAAACCTTTCAAAAACCCCAAGCCGAGGGGTTCAAAGACAAAAAAAGTGCGTGCATCAGGGGAAACTGAGACTTGCTCAGACCGACATCAGACCTTTTGAGAGATGTCAGAGAGTATCTTTTGCGAGAACTCTTCCAGAGGCATGACACCAAGATCCAGGTTGCCCCGGGCCCGCACTGCCAATGTTCCGTTGGCTTTTTCCTTGTCGCCTACGACAAGGATGTACGGAACCTTTTGAACTGCATGCTCTCTTATTTTATAGTTGATTTTCTCATTGCGTAAATCTGTTGAAACTCTAACTCCTTGTTTCTTCAGAGTTTTAGCGACTTCTTGAGCATACTCAGCCTGGGCATCCGTGATGCAGGCGACCACAGCCTGCACGGGTGCCAGCCATAGCGGCAAGGCTCCAGCATAGTTCTCAATCAGGATGCCGGTGAAGCGCTCCAGCGATCCAAATAACGCGCGGTGCAACATCACGGGCCGCTGGCGGGAGCCGTCTTCGGCCACATAGGTGGCGTCAAAACGCTCAGGCAAATTCAAATCAACCTGCAAAGTGCCGCACTGCCAATCGCGCCCGATGGCGTCGCGCAGAACGAATTCCAGCTTCGGGCCATAGAACGCGCCCTCCCCCGGGTTGATGGTGTATGGCGTTTTGCTCACCTCAAGGGCTTGCGTCAGGGCACCTTCAAGTTTGTCCCACAGCTCATCAGACCCGATGCGATTGGCGGGCCGGGTCGAGAGTTTGACGCGGACGTCTTTAAAGCCGAACTCACCATATATTTCAAAAATCAGGCGCATGACCGTGGCGCACTCCTCGGTCATCTGGGCTTCAGTACAGTAGATGTGCGCGTCGTCTTGGGTAAAGTGACGCACTCGCATCAATCCATGCAACGAGCCGCTGGGCTCATAGCGGTGAACCTTGCCAAACTCGGCCATGCGCAAGGGCAACTCACGATAGCTGCGCAAGCCGTGGTTGAACATGGCCACAGAGCCCGGGCAGTTCATTGGCTTGAGAGCAAACACGCGTTCGTCTTCGGTCGTGGTGCTGAACATGTGGTCAGCGTAGTTGAACCAGTGCCCCGAGGTCTCCCACAGCGAACGGTCCATCACATCAGGCGTGTTGACCTCGACGTAATCGGCCTCTTGTTGTTTGCGGCGCATGTAGTCGATCAAGCGCTGAAACAGCTCCCAGCCCTTGGGGTGCCAAAACACCGCGCCAGGGGCGAATTCTTCAAAGTGAAAGAGATCGAGCTCACGGCCGAGGCGGCGATGGTCGCGCTTCTCGGCTTCTTCGAGCATGTGCAGATGCTGCTGCAATTCCTCTTTGGTGGCCCAAGCCGTGCCATAAATGCGCTGGAGCATTTCGTTGCGATGATCGCCGCGCCAGTAAGCGCCAGCCAACTTCATCAGCTTGAAATGTTTGAGCTTGCCGGTGCTGGGAACGTGAGGCCCACGGCACAGATCTTCAAACGCGCCCTCGCGGTAAAGCGAGACCTCCTCGTTGCCGGGAATGCTGGCGATGATTTCAGCCTTGTAGGCTTCACCCAAGCCCTTGAAATAGTTCACGGCTTCATCGCGCGGCAAAACACGCCTCACCACCGGCTCATCTTTCTTGGCCAGCTCGGTCATCTTGGCTTCAATGGCGACCAAGTCTTCGGCCGTGAAGGGGCGCTTGTAAGAAAAGTCGTAGAAAAAGCCGTTCTCAATCACCGGGCCGATGGTGACCTGAGCGTCGGGAAACAAGCTCTTCACCGCGTAGGCCAGCAAGTGGGCTGTGGAGTGGCGAATCACTTCCAACGCGGCCGGGTCCTTTTCGGTGATGATGGCCAAGGTGGTGTCTTCATGCAAAACAAAGCTGGTGTCGACGACCTTGGCTCGTGCACCCTCGCCCAAACGCCCAGCCAATGCAGCCTTGGCAAGACCTGACCCTATCGAAGCAGCAACCTCAGCGATGCTGATGGGGCCAGGGTATTCACGCTGCGAACCATCAGGCAAACGAATTGAAATCATGGGCATTCTCTAAAAAAAACTAAAAATGGCAGGTGAACACGCCCTCGTGGGGTGCGATGGGAGCGCAGACAGTTTGCCCGGACGACGCGCGCTTTTGTCCCAGAGGCGGCGGCAATCCGCCAGCAACACTCAGATCAGATCAACGATTGTAATGTTGCGACACCGGGAAGCGGAGGCTGCCTAGCAGCCTGTCGGACTTGGGAGTCGTCGGCTGCAAATCAGCCGCAGCGCCCCATTTTGCCCCGTCTTTTTGGCCCATAGCTGAGCTATGGGCCTGCAAACCCGGCAAAAACTGGCCTCGCTGGGGCTGATTTTCGCTTTCGA
>CANHBY010000073.1 GCA_947458895.1 Burkholderiales bacterium
ATTCAGGCTCTTATAGATAATGCAATAAAGGATGGGAATTTGCTGAGAAGTTGCTCGATCGAATAACAGGTGGAAAATCAACCCAAAATGGAAATTCCAAAGTGGGACAAAATGCAGACGGGAAAAATGCAAATCTCCACAGTTCCAGCTCAAAGAATACCCAAGGTAGACCGACGATAGAAATTCGCAACCCCAATGGGTCTGTTTCTTAAAAACATCGATATTGAGGTTCGAGTGGAATAAATAATAAATGATTTGGACTACCCAATTATTTCAATCATAAGCTACGACGAAAATTATATGACAAATGTAATTTTTGAAGGTAATTAAATTGGTGCTGGGAAGAAAAGTGGGGGTTTTGTTTTTGGCAAGCCATTCTATTTTTTTGTACTGGAAGAGGCTATAGATGTCGGGGCTCGTGTGATCATATCCCTCGTCGAAGCTGGGCACTATTCCGAGCGAGGGATTTGATCACACGAGACCCGACAGATAGAGACCACCGACGCGTTGGGTGGCAAATCCGGTTACAGCTTCGATGTGGCGGGCAATTTGCTCGAAATGACCGATGCCAAAGGCAACAAATACACATTTGAATATGACCGCAACGACCGGGTGATCAAAGAAGCCCTGCCGCTGGGGCAAGTTACCCAATACCAATATGACGCAGCAGGCAACCTCTCGAAAAAAACCGACCCGCTGGGCAACCAGCACATCATTACCCGCGATGCAGCCAATCGTGTCACCCAGATCGAGCAAAGAGGCGCAGACGGCACCTTGCTGCGCACCACCACACAAACCTGGGATGCCAGTGGCCATTTGACTGCCTGGAGTGACACTGACCACAGCCGCAGCCACACCAGCAGCGAAACATTGAGCTATGACGACGCAGGTCGCAAAGTGAGCGAGACCATCACCTACCCATCAGGCACCACCTTGGGTTACCAGTACAGCTACAGCCTGGCTGGCAAGAAAACCCGCCTCACCTGGCCTGATGGCACCGCCATTGACTACGGCTACAGCGCCCATGGCGAATTGGAAACGGTCACCATTCCTGGAGAAGGCACCATCAGCGTCAGCGAATATGCATGGAACGCGCCCAAGAAAACCTTGCTACCTGGCGGCGGTGTCCAGAATCGTTCGTTTGATGGTTTGCTCAACCTAGAAAACCTCAACACCAAAACCCCAAGCCAGCAAACCACGCTCAACCTGGACAACCGCTTTGGCAAATTGCAAGAACTCAACAACCGCAGCCGCACCGACACCGGCAACAACCTCAGCACTACCAAAACAGAGCAATTCAGTTTTGATGCGGACAATCGCCTGACCCAAGTGCAGAGCGACACCGGCGGCCTGTTTGGTGCTGACACTGAGCGCTACACCCTTGATGCGGTAGGCAACCGCATCGCCCACAGCAAGGTCAGCGGCGCTTGGGCCTACGATGCCAACAACCGCCTCACCCAAATCGGCAGCGGCAGTTGCGGCCAAAGCGGCGTCACCTGCTACCAATACAACTCAGCAGGCAACCTCACGCAAAAACAAACTGCCACCCAAACGTTGCGCTACGGCTTTGATGCCCAAAACCGCCTCATCCAAGTCACGGATGGCAGCGGACAACTGATTGCCCGCTACGGCTACGATCCGCTGGACAGAAGGCTGTGGAAAGAGCAGTTCCGAGACAAAGACGGCCAGCTACTCTCCCAAGCCCAACGCACCCACTACTTGTATGCCGACGAAGGCCTGATTGCCGAGGCCACGCAAGGCATCATCCGCAACCAGGACGGCAGCATCACAGCCAGCGCTGTAGCGCAAATCACCACGCAATACGGCCCCAAGCCGGTGAGCCAGTTCACCACGGGCATGCTGTTCATCAAAACCAAGAACAGCAACGGGCAAGACACCGTGGCGTATTACCACCACGACCATCTGGAAACACCCATCCAAGCAACTGACAAGGCGGGTAATATCGTTTGGGCGGCCCACTATGCCGCATTTGGCAGGGCGACGATCATCACCCCGCAGGCCACAGCAGACAAACCCACGATCACCAGCAATCTGCGGCTACCCGGCCAATACGAAGACGCGGAGACTGGGTTGCATTACAACTTTCGGCGGTATTACGATTCTGAGACGGGAAGATATGTCAGCCAGGATCCGATTGGGTTGGAGGGGGGCGTCAATGTTTACAGCTATGCAAACGGAAATCCAATTCTTTACATTGATCCACGTGGTGAGGTCGCCCCTCTAATAGTTTGGGGAGCGCGTGCCGCTGCGGCAGCGCTTGCTGCCGCCATCAAAAAATGCGCAAAGGATCCTAAATGCAGATGTCGTGCCCTTCATGCCGCATATCACCCAGCATGCGATTTTGGTTGCAACGGTACGAGTTGCGCGTACTTAGAATTAGCTGCAGCTGCAGCCGAATTTTGTTATCGAGGCAGAAATTGGTATATCGCTGCAGGTTGCGACACGCATCTCCCCACAAAAAGGGATCATCCTGGTGCACGTGACAAGGCTGCGACTGCATACTCAAACTGCGTCAAGAAGCGAGATGCGGCTTGCAGGGGGTGTGGGCAATGAAGTTCCTTTCTGCATTGCTAAAAGGAGATGAGCTATTTTTAGGGTTTCTTGGCTCAAGAATATCCGAGGAAGAATTCACTAAATTCCTTATAGAAGAAGAATTTGTCTTTGAGAATGAATTACCAAAAGCAAATATTCGGGAAATTCTTTCAAGAAAAAAATTTCCTGTCACTAATTTAAGGGCTTATGGATGGCTGATCTATGAAATTAGCACCGGGAGACTTTCGACCTTCAATTGTCCTATGCGAATCTTTGCCTCGTCGATTTATATTTATGTCAGACATATTGAGGAATGGGGGGGAGGCTGGCAGGGTGAATATTGCTACTTAATGATTGCCGATTCGATAAAAAGAGGTGACGAGAAAGAGTTGCGATCGTTGATAATTTTTTTTGAGTGGCTATGTACTTTTACTGTCGCAGCTAATCCAAGAAATGATTATCCATTATTGGTTAGTTGGCTGTTAGTCAAATGCCGCCTTGATGAGGTGCAGGAGGACTTTGTTCGCATTGTCGAGAACCACTTAAAACATCGCATAGAAGATCAGTATTTGCTTGTTGGTGATTCTTATGGTTTTGGTGTGGATGATTGGTTAGGTCTCGTTGAGACTATTCCTGATGTGGCCGGTTTGGATAGGGATTTACTTTGGGATCTAATTTGTCGGTCGGATTTGCAAGGATGAAAACGATGAAGCCCATCCTCCTCACCCTTCTGCTCGCTATCGCCGCCTACTACGGCTGGACGCACCGCGCCGGTATACGAACTTTGCAACCAGCTCCAAATTAAATAGCAAATAAATTAGGACTTACGCAAGCCGAACTCAGCTAGCGCCCAGCTCTGACTTTTGTGTCTAGTATTAGACAGTTGACAAGCGCACGGTTGGCTGTTTTAAATCTTGCTGCATATAGGCAGAAAGCATGCTTTTCTTGAGTTTATAAATGTTGCTCATCGTAGATCTTACAAAATCTGTCAAATGGTTCCACGCCAGAATAACGCAGGCGATATTATTTCTCTGCGCCCTTGCCGAGCGGCACTGACATTTCTCGATGCCAAGCGTCTGTTTTACTTCTCGATGATATTGCTCGATCTTCCAGCGAATGGCGCATATTTCTCGCGTGTCGTCTATCGCGGCCTGATCAATATCATTTGTCACGATCCATTCCGTGCGGGTGGTAGTTGCCGCAACCCGAAATAGCTTGACCTTGAGGGCGCCTGGAAACCCATGAATCTTGATCAGTTTGCCTTGCTCGGCTGTAAGCACGCGGGCAACCCATCTTCCCAAGCCACCAGTTGAATGAGAAGGTCACGCTCTTTCCAAAAGGAGCGAGTGATGAGTGCGACGGGACAGAGGTTGAGCGAGGGGCAGATTCGGGAGAGGCTGGATCTGGTGAGTCGGTGGAGGGCGTCTGGGCTGTCGATGACGGCGTGGGCGCAGGGCCAAGGGCTGGATGCGGAAGCATTGATGGGGGCTGTGGCCTATGAGGGTCGCTGGCGAGCCAAGCTGGCAGGGCAGGCAGTGAATTCCAAGACCAAGGTTTCCAAGGCTCAGGGCTTTGCAAGGGTGAAGAAGGCGGCCGAGGAGGTGGCGGTTCTCAAGGATGCTTTTTCGGGTGAGACGGTGCGCATGGAATGCGCCGGCGTGGTGATGTACTGGCCGCTGTCGAGGGGGGTGGAGTTGGCGCGGTGGCTGCAAACGTTGAAGGCAGCGGTCGCATGATTCGGGTTGAGTCGATCTGGTTGGCGTGTGGGGTGAGTGATCTGCGCGCGGGGATGGACACGTTGTTGGCTCGGGTGGTTCGTGGGTTTGAAGGCGGCGCGCAGATGAACACGGCCTATGTGTTCGCGAACCGCGGGGCCACGCGCTTGAAGGTGTTGGTGGCGGACTCGGCGGGCCTATGGTTGTGCACGAGGCGCCTGGGTAGCCGGGCCCGTTTCGCGTGGCCTGATCATGAAGGCGCGGTGGAGGTCAGCGCAGCCCAGTGGGATTGGTTGGTGGCGGGTGCGCCGTGGCAGCATGTGGGGCACAGCCGGCCGATCAGGGTGGTGTGATGAAGCTCATGATGAACAAATCAAGGGCGGTGTCTATTCGGTGAATTACGTCTTCAAAGGTGGGGGTGCGCGGGGCATGATGAGCACATGCTCAACGAACTCGATGTCCGCCACCTGCAGTCCCTTGGGGACGATGAAGCTGCGCAGCACGCGAGGCGTCTGATTGAGCAGTTGAGTGTTCAACTCAAATTCGAGAAGGCCCGCAACACGGCCCTGAGCATTGAGGTGGCGCGGCTCAAGCAGTGGCGTTTCGGCAAGAGCAGCGAAAGCATGGATGCGCATCAGGGCGAGTTGTTTGATGCCAAGACCCTGGTGGCGCTGAAGGAAGAATCTCAGGCCGAAGACCGTGCGCAAGACGAGGCCCGCTCGCCCAAGACCACCAAGCGTCAGGCCAAGCGCCAAGCCCTGCCCAGCCAACTCGAGCGCATCGAACACCACTACGAGATTGAGCCTGCGCAGTGCGATCAGGGTCATCCATTGAAGCGCATTGGCGAGGAAGTCAGCGAGCAGCTCGATTGCGAACCGGCCAAGTTCTTTGTGCATCGGCACATCCGCGGCAAATACGCCTGCGCCTGTTGCAAGACCGTGCTGGCGGCGAGCATGCCGGCACAAATCATCGACAAGGGCACCCCAGCCCCCGGCCTGCTGGCCCAGGTGATCGTGGCCAAGCATGATGACCATCTGCCGCTGTATCGCCAGGAAGAAATCTACCGCCGCAGTGGCGCCTTCGTGGCGCGCTCGAGCATGGCCAGCTGGATCGGCCAATGCGGCGTGGCCCTGGAGCCCTTGGTGCAAGCTCTTCGCGAGCATGTGCTGTCCCAAGGGGTGCTGCATGCCGACGAGACCCCGATCAAGTTGCTCGACCCCGGCGCTGGCAAGACCCATCAGGCCTACGCCTGGGTCTACCGCACCAGCGACCTGTGCACGAGCGACAAGGCCGTGATCTATCAATTCGCACGCAGTCGCGCGGGTGAACATGCGCGCCACATGCTGCAAGACTTCCGCGGCAGCCTGATCACCGACGACTATGCGGGCTACAAGGCTTTGTTCCGAGAAGGTGCCATCCAGGAGGCCGGCTGCTGGGCCCATGCCCGGCGCAAATTCTTCGAAGCCCACAAACTCAACCAAAGCGAGATCGCCCAGCAAGCGCTGCAAACCATTGCACAGCTGTATGCCATCGAGGCTGAAATCAAAGAGGGCCCCGAAGACGAAAGGCTGCGAATACGCCAAGAGAAAAGTCGCCCACTACTGGATGAATTCAAGGCCTGGCTGCAAGCCATGCGGCAGACTTTGTTCAATGCCGACGTCACGGCCAAGGCGATCGACTACACGCTCAACCGCTGGGTGGCCCTGTGCGCCCACCTGAGCCACGCGGGCATTGGCGTCGACAACAACCCGGCTGAAAACGCCATCCGGCCACTCGCCCTTGGAAGAAAAAACTGGTTATTCGTAGGCTCCCAACAAGCGGGCGAGCGCGCCGCCGTTCTGATGAGCTTGATCGAATCCGCCAAGCTCAACGGCCACGACGCCTGGGCGTACCTCAAAGATATTCTCACCAAACTGCCCACCTGGCCCAACAGCCGATTGGCTGAGTTGCTGCCGCATCGCTGGGTCGCGCCTGGGAAAGGCTGAGGGACATCTTCGGGGCGGGTCAAGATGGGTTGCCCGCGTGCTTACAGTGCTTCCGTCTATGGCACCAAGCAAAGTTGATGAAGCATCGATAGCAGCTTGGCGCATCAGGGCAAGGATAGCGTCCTGTCCTTTCCCATCTAGCTTTCGAGCAACCGTGGCGGCAGCTATCCAAATTGGATCACGAATTGCGGAGAGCGGCTCGTCCAGAAGGATGTTTCGATAGAACGGCAATGTGCCGTTGTCGATTTCGCCAAGAATCAGTTTGCAGAGCGCTACTGGCTTCATGTGCGTTCCGATATGAAGGGCCTAACGATTGAAGTGAGCGGGCTCAAAAAGCGCACGCCCATGTTGATGAAGCACTCAATCAGCGCCGCCGTTGTTGGTCTGCTCGAGGGGGGTTGGGC
>CANHBY010000074.1 GCA_947458895.1 Burkholderiales bacterium
TGAATGAAGTCGAGCTCGAAGCGGCCAAGCGTTTGATTCAGCCCGACTGCCCTGCTATTTTCAAACATGGTGGAACGATGTACGAGGCAGCCGTTCACGGGCCATGGGCCCAGCGGGTGTTCTCACGAGCGCAGCACTTTGGGATCGAACCCCAGGTGTGCAGCTAAAAGATAGCAGGGCGACTCTTTACGGCGCGCACCCAAACAAAAAAGGGCCGGTTATTCTCCGGCCCTTTTTGCAACTCTGCGATCCGTGATCAGTAGGCTTCAGGATGATTTTTGCGATGCTTGATCGATGAAATCACCGAAGCAACAATGAGCCCGACCCCCAGCAGCCCGGTCACGACCTCTGGAACATGTGCGACCGAGCCCATCAACATGATGATGGCCAGCGCACCAATGGCATAGTGGGCACCGTGCTCCAGGAAGATGTACTCATTCAGTGTTCCTTTGTTGACCAGATACACGGTCATGGAACGCACGAACATCGCACCAATCGCAAGGCCCAACATAATGATGACGATGTCCTTGGTAATGGCGAAAGCACCGATCACGCCATCAAATGAGAACGATGCATCCAACACTTCCAAGTAGAGAAAGCTTGCGAAGCCCGAACGCTGAACGACCTTGACTGCAGCATCCCCTTCGGCTTCGTTCTCGAATAAGGCGCCCACTGCATCAACCGCGAGGTAAAGCAATACACCCGCAATGCCAGCCACAAACACACTGGTCTGTTCTTGCTCTGGTATCCACCAGCGAGTAGAGAAAACTACGGCCAGTGCGATGAACACGCTGATTTCATCGAATTTGGCGATCTTGGTCAGGCGCTCTTCCATGAAGCCTAGCCAATGTGTCTCCTTGCTGCTGTCAAAAAAGTAGTTCAAAAATACCAGCAGCAGAAAGACGCCGCCAAAAGCGGAAATCACAGGGTAAGCGGTTTGCAGAACCTTGGAGTAGTCATCTGGACGGTTCAAGGCCATATCGATGGTGTCTGCCGCACTGATGTCACCCGAGACCGCAACGATAACGATCGGAAAGACCAGGCGCATGCCAAAGACAGCGATCAGGATGCCGATGGTGAGGAAGATTTTCCGCCAAAGCTCACTCATGTCTTCGAGGACCTTGGCATTGACTACCGCATTGTCAAACGAGAGACTGACTTCCAAGATGGAGAGAACAGCCGCCAACCAAAGAGCCGTCCAGATCCCCATACTTGTTTGGGAGCCCCACCAGCCAGCTGTCACCAGGCAGATCAGTGTGACCAAAAACGATATTCGAAATTCTTTCATTCAGCGCTCCGCAAAAGGTGTGTGATTCTGATGGGGTGTGGCAGTGGCTGCCTGGGGGCTATTTCTTTGGGATGGTTTGAGCGTGCCTCGGTTGACATGCCCCTCGATCGGCTGATTATGCTGCCTTCTTTTGCTGCGCCGCACGACAGATTTTCTAGAACTGCATCGGGCTAATTAAGCCCAAGGTCGAATGCAGTCGGCATGGGTTGTAGAACATCATCCAGTAAATCGCTTCGGCCATCGCTTGACTGCGAGTTTCTACTCTTCTGCCAGTCAGTGTGCTTGTCATGCTCCCTCCCTGTCCCCTGTTCGCAGAACTCGTAACGAGCGGATTGCTCGATTGCCTTTGAGTTGACTTCACGCATCAAATGATTGGCACCCAGGTGCAGCATCTTGCTCGAACTGCCCGCGTCCCCGCTGGTGATTTCTGGGGGTGCAGCATTCGTTCAAGGATCTACCTTTCACCTTGAAATAGGGAGCGAGTCATGAAGAACACGTTAATTAGCAAGAGTCGCAGGGCTCATTTTTTGGGTGCTGTGTTGGCTGCGGTGGCGGTTCAGTATTCTGGTGCGGCTTTGGCAGCCAACACCTTGAGCAGAACCCTGACGGTTGAGGCCGATACGCTGGTGCGCACAGATCTTGACGTTCGACGAAACGACAACTACGGCAAGCAGCAGATTCTGGTCATTGGAACTGGGCGTGGTGGTGACGGCCAGCCCTACGGCGCGGCCGATGCCATGCGCGCGCTGGTGCGCTTTGATCTGGCTGGCCTGCCGACCGAGCCGCTGATCAGTGCCAACCTGGTGTTGAGCGTGTATCAGTTCGGTTCAGGTTCCCCCACGTCGGTTTTCACTATTGGCGCCCATCGCATCGTGCCATCCGGCCTGCGTACTCCGTGGGAGGAAGGCAATGGATTCGAGGGCTGGCCGGTGGGGGCGCCTGCAGGCTCTGTGGATGTGGACGCCGCATTTGGCGTGGCATGGTCTGGCCTGGGTGACAACCCTGACCCCAGTGCAGCCAACAACAAAACCCAACCCGATTTTGATGCGGTCGCTGAAGCCACCACACTGGTAGACCGCGCCACCACGCTCAGTGGCGATTTGATCCAGTGGAATGTGAGCAGCATTGTGAAGAAATGGATCCGCGCAGAGGTGCCCAATCTGGGGCTGATGCTTCGCGACTCGACGAGCGCGGGTGACTTTCGTGAGCTCTACTTTGACGCCAAGGATGGTGCCGCGCTGACGGTGCCTGATCCCAAGTGGCATGCAGCGCCTCGGCTGCTATTGGTGTTTCAGGCTGAGCCAGACTTGAAATCAGATTGCAAGAATGATGGGTGGCGAAGGTACTCCCTGTTCCAGTTCAAGAACCAGGGTGAGTGCGTGAGTTACGTTGCGACGCACGGGCGCAATGTGAAGGACGAGAAAGATTGACGTTGGGGGTCGTGTGGGGAAATCTTGATTAGCGCGCATTGTTGATCTTCTGTCGCTATCAGTCAGGCAAAAGACGAGACTTGACCCCCAATGATTTTGAAAGCCCTCGCCCGCTATGTTCTGTTGTGGAGTGGCTTAGGCCGCAAGCTGGCTGCGCCACCCTTCGATGAGTTCAGACTCAGTGGGTGTGGTGCGTGTCAGTTGATAGCTTCTGGCGTCGAGGTGGCAACGCCAGATGAACCGCTTTTGATGCCTTGCAAGCAGGCTCTCGATTTGACTCACGCTTTAGGGCCTGTTAACACTAAAGATGCCATCTGGCATCTTTAGTGTTAACAGGCTGCTAGAGCTTTGCACGTTCAGTACACCGGTTTTGAACCCTTCTTCGATCAACCCTGGAGCTTCCAATGTTTAATATTCCCCTTTTGACTGCTGCCTCAGCCCTGACACTGGCCTGCGGCAGCCTCATGGCTGCTGAAGCCTCCGCCAAGTTTGCCAATGGCGTACTTGTTGATGCCAACGGCATGACCCTCTACACCTATGACAAAGACGTGGCTGGGAGCGGCAAGAGTATGTGCAACGGCTCCTGCGCTACGCTCTGGCCGCCAGCCAAGGCCGCAAGCGCAGACCAAGCCAGCGGGGCTTTTGCGATTGTTATGCGTGAGGATGGCTCACGTCAGTGGTCTTACAAAGGTAAACCGATTTACACCTACCAAGCCGACCGGAAGCCTGGTGATCGACAAGGCGACAACGTCAAGGATGTTTGGCACATCATCAAAGAATGATGTCTTGATTTACCAGACATGGCGGTGGGCCTGCCTGGTAAGAGGTGTTTGAGCGCGGGTGCTTTTCGCTCAAACACCTCGCTCCGGTCACCGGCGTTTTTAGGACGATGTCTGTGGGGCGTTAAGGTGCCCGCCCTGATACCATTTTCTTGAGCTCATCAGCAATCAGAAATACTGCCCCTAGCGTGATGGCCGCATCTGCCACGTTGAAACTAGGGAAATGCCCGCCTCGGAACAAGGGTTCGAGAAAGGCCCAGTGAAAATCCAGAAAGTCGATCACGTGGCCGTGAACGAGGCGGTCGATCACATTGCCCAGTGCCCCGCCCATGATGAGCGACATCGACAGGCTGATCAGTCTTTGTCCCCTGTGCACCTGCAATTGCCAAATGATGAGCCCTGTAGCGATCAGCCCGATGGCGGTGAACAGCCAGCGTTGCCAGCCCGAGGAGCTCGCCAGGAAGCTGAATGCAGCCCCGGCGTTGTGGGCCCGAACCAGGTTGAAGAACGAGCTCACATGCTGGCTATCGCCCAAGGCGAAGTGCTGCGTGATCATCGCCTTGGTGAGTTGATCGGCAATGATCACGAGAAACGATAGGCACAGCCATGGCCAAAGGGAGGGTCGGCGTTGCATGGTCATGCCACCTGGCGGGATTCGCCCTGCCCAAACAAATTGCTGGTGCAGCGGCCACAGATCGTGGGGTGAGCGGGGTCGTGGCCCACATCATCACGGTAGTGCCAGCAGCGCTCACACTTGGTGGCTTTGCTGGCCTCAATGATCGGCCCTTCGAGTTCTGCTTTGCTGACGTGCTCGAGCCGGGCTTGTGAGGTGATGAAGATGAATTTCAAGTCTTCCCCCAGGCTGCTCAAGAGCTCATACAAGGCACCGTGGGCGCGGAAAGTGACCTCAGCCTGCAGTGATGAGCCAATCAGGCCGGCCGTGCGTGCGTCTTCCAGGGCCTTGAGCACCAGCGCGCGCTGCTTGAGGAGGGTAGGCCAACGGTCTTGCAGCAAACTCTGAGCGTCGGGCACAGCTGGAAACTCGTGATAGGTTTCGCTAAAGATCGATACCGATTGGCCTGGGGCGACCACCTGCCAAGCTTCCTCGGCGGTGAAGCTGAGGAAGGGCGCCATCCAACGCAGCATGGCATGGGTGATGTGCCACAGAGTGGTTTGGGCGCTGCGGCGAGCCAGGGAGCCTGGAGCTGTGGTGTAGAGCCGATCTTTGAGAACATCCAGGTAGAAGGCTCCGAGGTCTTCGCTGCAATACACCTGAAGCTTAGCCACCACCGGGTGGAACTCATAGACCTCGTAGTGGGCCAGCACATCGGCCTGGAATTGCGCGGCGCGGGCCAGGGCGTAGCGGTCCACCTCGAGCATTTCGCTGATGGGAACAGCGTCTTTGGAAGGATCAAAGTCGCTGGTGTTGGCTAACAAAAAGCGCAGGGTGTTTCGAATGCGGCGATAAGCATCGACCACGCGCGAGAGGATTTTGTCGTCGATGTTGAGGTCGCCTGAGTAGTCGGTGCTGGCGACCCACAAGCGAATGATCTCGGCGCCGAGCTTGTCGCTCACGCTTTGAGGCACCACCACGTTGCCAACGCTCTTGCTCATTTTGCGGCCGTGGCCGTCGGTGGCGAAGCCGTGCGTCAGCAGACCGCGGTAGGGCGCGCGACCCTTCAAGGCGCAGCCCAGCAGCAGGGATGAGTGGAACCAGCCGCGGTGCTGGTCATGGCCCTCGAGGTAGAGATCGGCTTCGGGCCCTTGGGCGTGGCCACTGCCAGCATGGCTGCCGCTCTGCCCATCCAGCACGTGGAAGAAGGTGGAGCCGGAGTCGAACCAGACGTCAAGGATGTCGGTGCTCTTGGTGTAGTGCTCCGCCTGCGCGCCCAGCCAGTCTGGGGGGTTGAGCTGCGACCAGGCCTCGACGCCACCGGCCTGCACCAGATCGGCTGCGCGGTCCATCAAGGCCAGGGTGTCGGGGTGCAGCTCGCCGGTGTCTTTGTGCAGGAAGAAAGGCAGGGGCACACCCCAGTTGCGTTGTCGGCTGATGCA
The DNA here is from genome assembly GCA_947458895.1 of Burkholderiales bacterium. Classification (GTDB taxonomy): domain Bacteria; phylum Pseudomonadota; class Gammaproteobacteria; order Burkholderiales; family Burkholderiaceae_C; genus CANHBY01. The sequence goes on from CANHBY010000074.1 coordinate 5,553, forward strand.
CCAGTCGGGCCGGTTGGCAATCATGTCGCGCAGGCGCGAGCGGCCGCTCTCGGGGTAGAACTGTGTTTCGTCGATGGCTTGCAGGGCAGTTTTGCGCAGGCTTTGCGGGGCTTTGTCGATAGTGCAGACGCCTTCGCCTTCATCCATGCGCACGAACCATTGGGCCGCGGCGCGGTAGATCACCGGGGTTTTATGGCGCCAGCAATGGGGGTAGCTGTGCACAAGCTTTTCGGTGGCCAGCAGCCTGCCTGCGTCGCGCAGGGTGTCAATGATCACCGGGCAGGCTTTCCAGATGTGCTGGCCGCCGAACAAGGGCAGGGCGGCTTCATAGGTGCCGTTGCCTTGCACAGGATTGAGGATGTCGTCCAGTGCCATGCCATGGGCGCGGCAGGAGTTGAAGTCGTCCACGCCATAGGCCGGTGAGGAGTGCACGAGGCCTGTGCCGTCATCGGCGGTGGCATAGTCGGCCAGGTAGACGGGGCTGAAGCGGTTGTAGCCCTCATGCACATGAGCCAAGGGGTGCTTGAACTTCAGGCCGCCCAGCCGCTCGCCCAGCGCCGTGGCCACGACGGTTCCTTGCAGTTGGTAGCGAGCCAGGCATTTTTCAACGAGCGCCGCCGCCAACACCAGCAGGCCGCGCTCGGTTTGCACCAGGGCGTATTCGAGCGCAGGGTTGAGGTTGAGCGCTTGGTTGGCAGGCAGCGTCCAGGCGGTGGTGGTCCAGATGACGGCGAAAGCCTCTTGGGTCAGCGCAGGCAGCCCAAAGGCGGCGGCCAGCTTGGCAGGCTCGGCACAGGGGAAGGCAACATCCAGTGTTTGCGAGGTCTTTTCGGCGTATTCGATTTCAAATTCAGCCAACGACGAGCCGCAGTCAAAACACCAATACACCGGCTTGAGACCGCGGTAGACAAAGCCTCGCTCCATGAGGCGCTTGAGCACGCGGATCTCGCCAGCTTCGTTTTGGAAGTCCATGGTGCGGTACGGCCGATCCCATTCGCCCAGTACGCCGAGCCGCTTGAAATCAGCCATTTGCAGAGCGATTTGCTCAGTGGCGTAGGCGCGGCTTTTGGCCTGAACCTCGTCGCGAGAAAGTTTGCGCCCAAA
>CANHBY010000075.1 GCA_947458895.1 Burkholderiales bacterium
GGGCAGCGCTGCGGTGTGCTGGCAAGGCGCGACAACGCGGCGGGCTCGTGCCCGCAAGGCGGAGCAACGCCGCCAGCGCGCCGCAGTGCTGCCCAATCGGGTGCGTAGCGCTTTCACCCAAAAGGTGAGGGGGTTCGTGTGCGAAATTCTGAGCGTTCATCAGGTTCTGCCAGCGGAAGTAAGCGGTCAACTGCGGTTTTTAGGTTCAATGGTTAGAAGTGTCAGCCCACGCGATGAGCCCTCAAGGCCCACCAACGACTGAGCCAGCTGTCGTAGCGCCCGATCAGCAACGAGGCCACATAAAACCCACCCGCCGTGAGCACGATGCAAGGCCCGCTGGGCAGTGAGCCGTGGTAAGAAATCAGCAGCCCACAGAGTGAACTCACCGTGGCGAGCAAGCCGGCAACCGCCGAGAGCCAAGCCACGTCCTGCACCCAAAACCTCGCGGTGATGGCCGGCAGCATCATCAGGCCCACCGCCATCATGGTGCCCAGGGCCTGAAAACCCGCCACCAAGTTGAGAACCACCAGCATCAAAAAGACCAAATGGGCGGCTGCGCCAGGCCCACCGGCCGCGCGAAGGAAGCCTGGGTCAAAGCACTCGAGAATCAAAGGCCTGTAGATCACAGCCAAAACGATCAGGGTGATGCTGCTCACCCCGGCCACGCTCATCAGGGTCGCCTCATCAACCGCCAAGGCGCTGCCGAAGAGCAAGTGCAACAGATCGACCGGCGTGCCGTGTGCCGACACAATGAGCACCCCAGCGGCCAGCGCGATCAGATAGAACCCAGCAAAACTGGCGTCCTCTTTTTGACTTGTCACACGGCTCATCCAGCCAGCCAAGAGCGCCACACCCAATGCGGCGATGAAGGCCCCGACGCCCATGGCCCCCAAAGAAAACCCCGCCAACGCAAAGCCAATCGCCGCGCCAGGCAACAAGGCATGAGACATCGCATCGCCCATCAAGCTCATTCTTCTCAGAACCAGCAGGGTACCCAGTGGCGCACCGCCCAGGCTCAACGCCAGGCAGGCGATCAAAGAGCGCCGCATGAAGCCGAACTCCAGAAAGGGTTGGAAGAGCAGTTCCGAGGGGGTCATGTCTTGCTTGTCGAGGTAGAGGAAGCGGTTGTTCTATGAATTTGTGTTGTGATCGACCGGTGCGGGTCGATCACAAGGCGCTGCGTTTTCATCCCAGTGCGAGGCAACCTGCCGGGCTCGAGCCAGGTTGTCAGGCGTCAAGACCGACTCTGTAGCCCCCCAGTCAATGGCCTCCCGGGCCAGCAGCAGGGTCTGAGGAAAGTGGGCTCGAACCTGTGCCAGATCGTGCAACACGGCCACAACCGTTCGGCCCTGGGCATGCCACTGTTTGACCACTGAGAGCAGGTCGTCGCTGGTCTGGGCGTCGATGGCATTGAAGGGCTCATCGAGCAAGATCACCTGAGCGTCTTGCACCAGGAGCCGCGCGAACAAAACGCGCTGAAACTGCCCCACTGACAACTCGCCCATCAAACGGTTTTCGAAGTGTGCCAAACCCACCACATCGAGAGCCGCCAGCGCTTGGCGTCGTTGCTCAGGCATAGCGCCTCGCCATGAACGCAGCGAGCGCCAAGCCCCCATTTGAACTACTTCCAGGACGCGCAGCGGAAAGCTGCGGTCGATCTGAGCTTGTTGAGGGAGGTAGCCAATGTTGCCTCGAAGTTCTTTGGCGTAGGTGACCTCTCCAGTGGTGGGGGGGAGCCGGCCGACCAGGGCCTCCAGCAGGCTGCTCTTGCCCGCGCCGTTGGGGCCCACAATGGCCGTCAGGGAGCCTTGCCGCACCACACCGCTGAGGTGATGAACCACCGGGTGTCGGTGGTGCGTCAGGGTGAGGTTATGGATGGATACAGCGCCGGTTTGCATGTTGTCATTCTTCAGGGATTCAAGGCCCAGGCCACTGCCAGCCACAACAGGCCCAGCAGGATGAGCACCCCATAGAGACGCTGCGCGGTGCTGGCCAACAGCAGGCTGGGCACGCCCAAACGAGAAGGCTGTGACGTAGCCCTGCTGTCGTCTTCTTGCCGGTGGGTGTGTGCGTGTTCGTGGTGGTCAGCGTGTTTCATCGGGCGGCGGGTTGAGATCGTGGTGCGCAGTTGGCGCAACGGCCATGCAGGGTCAGGTCATGACTCTCGACTTGAAAGCCCTTGGGCGCAAAGCGTTCCATATGGCCAGGACACCCCTGAATCGGAAATACCTGCTCGCAGAGCACGCAGTGAAAATGATGATGGTGTGTGTCGTTGTGCGTATCTGCCCTGGCTGAGGGGCTGCGCACATCGGCTGCCTCGAAGCGAGCCGGTTGACCGGGCAGCTCGACCTTGTGAATTCGCTGCTCACCTACCAAGGCCTTGAGTTGCCGATACACCGTTGAGAGGTTCAGGGTAGGCACCTCTTCCTGAGCCAAAGACTGAATCTCCGCTGGGTGTAAAGACCGGCCGCTGTGTGCCAGTGCGTGAAGCACCGCTCGCTTTTGGCGCGTCATTCGTTCCATGGTGATGGCAGGCTGCGCAGGAGCAGTGGAGTGAGGTATGGCCTGCAGTGTAACGTATTTGCAAATGCATTTGCATTTGCGACTAGACTGAGATTTTTCTTGCTGTCTGAGTCAAGCCGAGCCAGGTCTGAGCAATGTGCTGGAGCTGTTCCTCGTGCCCTGTGGTGAGCAGTTCGATGCTTGGGGCAACTTGTGTTTCGGCCGTCGAGCCCTTGCTCGTTGGCGCGTTCAGCAACCTGGTCGCCTGTTTGGCGACCGCCTCAGCAGTGTCGATGATGCGCACCCCATACCCCAGCTGCTCTGCGATCTGGTCATGGACAAAAGCGTAGTGCGTGCATCCGAGCACCACGGTGTCCGCGTCCTTGTCGCGGAGCTGAGCGCAGTATTGGTCCAGTAAGCGTTTAACTTCGACGGACTGAAGATCACCCTGCTCAATGGCCAGAGCCAAGCCGGGGCAGGGTTGTGCAATGACTTGTGCTGCTGAGGCATGTGCTAGCACCAAAGCCTGAAAACGAGGGTGACGCAGGGTGGCTGTGGTGGCCATCACCCCGATGCGCTTGTTAATCGACGCGGCCACCGCGGGCTTTACGCCGGGCTCAACCCCGATCAGCGGAACCTTGGGCCATTCGGTGCGAAGCTGTTGCACAGCCACGGCGGTGGCTGTGTTGCAGGCAATGACGATGCCTTGGCAGCCGCCTGCTTGTAGCAAGTGCTGGGTGATGCGGCGTGATCGGTCGAGCACGTAGTCATCAAGGCGCTCGCCGTAGGGTGCGTGCCCAGAGTCGGCAAAATAGATGAAGTGCGCCTGAGGCATCCACAGGCGCAAAGACTTCAAAACAGACAACCCACCCACACCGGAATCAAAAACGCCGATGATGTTGGAAGGAGCCTGGTACTCCGATGGGCGGGTCATCAGGCAGCGTTGACAAGCTCACACTGGCCGGATGCCCCAGCAAGCTGGCTTTGATCGATGCATTCCTGAAGTGCGAGGGCCAAGGTGTCAACGCAGGGCGGCTGCAGCATAGAGCTGTGGCCCCCGGGCGCGTCGATGGTCACCACTTTACCTCTCACGCGTCGGCCCCAGCCAAACAAGGGGTCTGAGTAGGCCTCGAGGAAAGTTTCATCTGCAGGCGTGCCGTCGCCTTGCGTGGCCCTGAACAGATGAAGTGTGCCCTTGAAGATGGCGTCGTGCGAGTGGGACATTTCGGCGTAAAAGTAAATTTGGCGAACGCTCAATTGGCGCAAAAATGCAGGCGGTTGACGACCCCGGTCAAGATGCCAACGCAGCAGCGAAACGAATGCCGTGGTGCGGATTTTTTGCCACAGAGCTCGGCCCTCGTAGGCTACCAGGTTGCCCACTTTGCTCAAGGTGCTGCCAATGAACTGCATCGACGAATGGCCTGAGTTGGGTGCAAAGACGCTCTTGATGCTTGCGGTGAAGCGGCTCAGGCGCTGCTTCGAAACGTGCATTGCGCGAGGCCGGGCTCGGCCGTCTGCAGCATCCAGCAGGGCCAGCATGGCAACGCTTTCTCCTTGGACCTGCAGCAGGCAGGCCACCTCGAAGGCGATGACCCCGCCAGCGCAAAGCCCTGAGAGCATGTAGGGCCCACGAGCCTGAATGCTGCGGATTTTTTCAACCTGAAATGAGGCTATCTCGGACACCCGAGTGTGCACCATGGCAAATCCGTCCGTGCTAAGGGGGGCGAGCCCGTAGATGGGGTGCTCAGGGTTCAGTGCCTTGGCGAGCTTACGGTAGAGCATGGTGTCGCCATCGCCGTCATGGATGAAGAAAATGGGTGTGCGATTCCCGCCGCTGCGCAGGCAGATGACCGAGTCCTCAGTGAGTGGCGCCGCGATTCGCTCCGCTAAGAGCGCCACGGTGGGGGCTTCCAACAGGGTTCTGAGGGTGAACTGCTGCCCATGTTCTCGGTTGATTTGGCTGATCAAACGCGCAGCCAGCAGCGAGTCTCCGCCCACAGCGAAAAAATCGTCATCCGGGCCCATCGAGCCGATCTTCAGGATCTTGCACATGGCCCGGGCGACTGTGTGCTGCGTCTCACTGAGGGGGTCTTTCGGGGCGTTGGCCGCAAGCGGTTCAGGCTTGAGGAGCTTGGGTTTTTGGAAGGGCGATGGCAATGATTTGCGGTCGATTTTGCCGTTGGGCAGCAGCGGCAACGCAGTCAGCAGCACCCAGTTGTGGGGCAGCATGTAGTCTGGCAGTTGGTGTCGCAGTGCTTCTTTGAGTGCTGATTCGTTCAACGTCGAGCCTGCAGCTGGCACCACATAGGCTACAAGCCGCACATCCGAAGGCCCGTCTTCGATGGGCATGACCACATTGCGAGCCACCCCTGGCACGCGGGATAGAACGGACTCAATTTCGCCCAGTTCGATGCGATGGCCGCGGATCTTCACCTGGTGGTCCATGCGGCCGAGGTGATCAAGAGTGCCATCTTCCCGCCAGCGTGCCAGATCACCGGTACGGTACAGCCGAGCCTGGGGATCATTCGGCCTGAAGGGGTCGTTCACAAATCGCTCTTGAGTGAGCTGGGGGCGGTTCAGGTAGCCCATGGCGACGCCCAGGCCACCAAGCCACAGCTCGCCCGCTTGGCCCACGGCAACCGGATGCATGAACTCGTCCAACACCCAAGCCTGGGTGTTGTCGATCGGGCGCCCGATGGTCACGGGGTTCTGGGCATTGGAGATGTGCGCCAGAGTCGACCAAACGGTTGTTTCAGTGGGGCCATACATGTTCCAGAGTTGAGCACCCCATTTTAGAAGGCGCTCAGCCAAAGAAGGCAGCATGGGTTCGCCACCACACAGCATCCGAAGCGTACTGGGTGCTTGCCAACCAGCCTCGAGCATGAGCTGCCAGGTGGTGGGCGTGGCCTGCATCAAAGAGATTGCGTGCTCCTTGACCAGGCCGGCCAGGGCATGTCCGTCGATGGTGTCTTCACGTTGAGCCAAGATCACCTGAGCACCTACCGTCAGGGGTGCAAAGAGCTCCAGTACAGCGATGTCGAAGGACAGGGTGGTCACGGCGAGAAGCCTGTCAGTCGCCGTGAAGCCAGGCTCCCGGCACATGCTGGTGATGAAATTGCAGACCGCACGATGTGGCAACACAACGCCCTTGGGTTGGCCTGTGGAGCCTGAGGTGTAGATCACATAGGCTGGCGCGGCGTGGCTGGGGCCTTGAATCAAAGGGAGCGGAGTGGACGAAGTGGCCTCAATCTCAGCTGCATCTTCGTCCAGCCGGAGCTGCCGATCGCGCGGCAGCTTGGTCAAGGCGGCATGTTTTGATTCGGTGACGATCAGGCTGATGTGTGCGTCCTCGGCCATGTAGCGTAGGCGCTCTGGCGGAAAGACAGGGTCCAGGGGGACATAAGCTGCCCCGGTTTGCCACACACCCAGCAGCACCGGGATGAGATCCAGGCCGCGCTCTACACACACACCCACCAGTTGGCCCGGGCCCACTCCCCGATGCCGAAGCGCATGGGCGAAGCGGTTGGCACGAACCATCATTTGCCCATAGGTCAGCGACTCGGCCTTGGCTGTGATGGCGATCGCTGAAGGGGTGGCTTGGGCCTGGCGGGCAATCCATTGTTCGAGCCGAGCATCTTCTGGCAGGGGCCGGTCGGTGGCATTCCAGGCCAACACGAGAGCATGTACGGATTGGAGCATAAGGGCAAGACTGAGGAGTGCGGTATTCACGCTCGTCTGAACGTGGGCGGGTGGATTGTCCAGTGGCCCGAGACCGATTGCAGGTGCGTGAGCAGATCATCACCTAGGCTGCGCGCGCAAGCCGGGTCAGGGGCCGTGACCATCGCGTCTTTGACCGGGGTGAATTCATCAGCGCCAGCTCAATCTCGCCAGGCTCAATGCGAAAGCCATCGACCTTGAGTTGCTGGTCAGCTCGACCTAGTGTCGTGTGAGGGCGCAAATGTCCTTTGATCGCGCCGCCATCAAGCCCGCTGGCTAGGGCGTGTTCGCAAAGTCCTCGCCAGCCATAAAACGCTCTCTTGAAGTGATCTGCGGCGTTGCAAATGCTCGCAATA
>CANHBY010000076.1 GCA_947458895.1 Burkholderiales bacterium
CATCAACGCGCGAGAGTACGACACCGCGCTTGCCTTTGTCGCGACCAGCCAAAACGACTATCTGGTCACCTTTGCGAATTTTTTTCATTTCTCACCACCCAACGGATCAAAGGACTTCAGGCGCCAGCGACACGATCTTCATGAAGCGCTCGGTTCTCAACTCGCGAGTCACCGGGCCAAAGATACGTGTACCGATGGGCTCCAACTTGGCGTTGAGCAACACAGCAGCGTTGCCATCGAATTTCACCAGCGAGCCATCCTGACGGCGCACACCCTTGGCGGTTCTCACCACCACGGCGCTGTAAATCTCGCCCTTCTTGACGCGACCACGCGGGGCGGCATCTTTGATGCTGACCTTGATCACATCACCAATACCGGCGTAACGCCTCTTCGAGCCACCCAGCACCTTGATGCACATGACTGACTTGGCACCAGTGTTGTCTGCGACATCAAGCCGCGATTGCATTTGAATCATGATTTAGTTCCCAACTTGCACCATCACCGCAAAACCCGGAAATGATCAGTCTTGGTTCCGTCAGTTCGCAAGCGAGCTGATTGGATAAGAACCGAAAAACCGCTTAAGCATTTTTCGGTGAAGCTGATGATGGTATGTCGAATTGCTAGGTTTGTCAACAGCTTACTTTGACAACTGCTTAACTTGCTGCAGAAGTGTCTCGGCGTTGCTGACCTCGAACTTGCCCGGGGCCTCGACATTCAGCGCACGAACCTGCCCATCAACCAGCAGCATGGAATAACGCTGCGAGCGCAACCCGAAGCCACGATCGACGAGGTCAAGCACCAAGCCAGTGGCTTGTGCCAGCGCAGCGCTGCCATCCGCAATCATTCGGACCTTGTCGCCGACTCTTTGGTCGCGCGCCCAGGCCGCCATCACGAAAGCGTCATTGACAGAGACGCACCAGATTTCATCGACTCCTGCCGCGCGCAACGCGTCAGCGTGTTCAACGTACCCCGGGAGGTGTTGAGCGGAACACGTTGGCGTGAAAGCGCCAGGCAGCGCAAAAAAAGCGATTGTCTTGTTTGCCAATGCCGCCGGAAGCTCAACTGCCCGCGGGCCCGCAGGGCAGGCCTCGGTCTCCACCTCCAGAAAGTCGTACAAGGTCACCGCAGGCAGTTTATCGCCGATTTTGATCATAATTAGACTTCGCGAGCCTTCTCGATCAGCTTGGTAACAACCCAAGCTTTGGTCTTGGAAATGGGGCGACCCTCTGCAATCTCAACGACATCGCCGAGTTTGTATTGGTTTGACTCGTCGTGAGCGTGGTACTTGCTGGAACGGGCAACGATTTTTCCGTAGAGCTCGTGCTTCGTGCGGCGCTCGATCAAAACGGTGACCGTTTTGTCTCGCTTGTCACTGACGATGCGCCCGATGAGGGTGCGCGTATTCTTGACGGGAAGCGCTTGAGTGTCAGTCATTTGGCAGCCTCTTGTGCTTGTCGTTTCTTCTCTTGGAGAATGGTTCTGGCACGCGCAATCAATCGCCGGGTTTTGCCCAACTGCGTGTGGTCATTGAGCTGTTGGGCGCCCTTTTGCATGCGCAGACCAAAGTGAGCCTTCAGCAGCCCAGCCACTTCACGCTCTACGCCCGCGACGTCTTTCTCGCGGAGTTCAGATGCTTTCATTTCTTTTCCTTACCGAATTTCAAGCACCAACTTGACGCGCCACGAAGGTGGTGCGCAAGGGCAGCTTGGCCGAAGCCAACAGGAACGCTTCCCGAGCGAGTTGCTCTGGGACGCCATTGATTTCGTAGAGCACCTTACCGGGCTGAATTTCAGCCACGTAGTACTCAGGGTTGCCCTTGCCGTTACCCATGCGGACCTCTGCAGGCTTCTGGGAAATGGGCTTGTCAGGGAAGATGCGAATCCAAATCCGGCCGCCACGCTTCACGTGCCTGGAAATTGCTCGGCGAGCCGATTCAATTTGCCTGGCCGTCAGACGGCCACGCTCTGTTGCCTTGAGGCCGAAATCGCCAAAGGAGACTTTTGCGCCACGAGTTGCAACACCCGTGTTGCGCCCTTTTTGCTCTTTTCTAAATTTTCTACGTGCTGGTTGCAACATGGTTATTCTCCTTTGCCCTCAGGGCTGGCAACCTTACGCACCCGCTTCACCGTTGGGGCCTTGGCAGCGCCAGGCTCTGCGGGCTTCTCAACGGGAGCATCCTGACGATCCCCACGAGGACGAGCCCCTGCGGGTGGACGAGCGGGACGGCGTGGACGACGGTCATCTTCTGCACCTTCGAGGGGCTTCGCGACCACCACCTCACCAGGCGCAGCGCGATCACCACGATAGACCCAGCACTTCACGCCGATGATGCCGTAGGTGGTTTTGGCTTCTGAGAAGCCGTAATCGATGTCGGCCTTCAAGGTATGAAGAGGTACGCGACCTTCGCGGTACCACTCGCACCGAGCGATCTCAATGCCATTCAACCGGCCCGATGACATCAGCTTGATGCCTTGAGCACCCAGACGCATGGCATTTTGCATCGCGCGCTTCATGGCCCGACGGAACATGATTCGCTTTTCAAGCTGCTGGGTGATGCTGTCAGCGATGAGTTGGGCGTCGATTTCGGGCTTGCGCACCTCTTCGATGTTCACAGCAACAGGCACGCCCAGGCGGCGGCTGAGTTCCGCCTTCAAGCCTTCGATGTCCTCGCCTTTCTTTCCAATCACCACACCCGGCCTGGCCGAGAAAATGGTGATGCGGGCGCTTTTGGCTGGCCGCTCGATCAAGATCCGCGAAACTGCTGCATTCTTGAGCTTGGCTTTGAGGTACTCGCGAACACGTAAATCTTCCGCTAGCATGCCAGCGAAGTTTTTGTTTGACGCGTACCAACGGGAAGACCAGTTGCGGGTGACCGGCAGCCGGAATCCGATTGGATGAATTTTCTGTCCCATAGTGTTCCTTGGCTGCCTTTACACGCCGACTGTCACGAAGATGTGACAGGTGGGTTTACTGATCCGATTTCCACGACCCTTTGCCCGGGCAGAGAACCGCTTCAGCGTTGTGCCCTGCTCGACAAAGATGGTCTTAACTTTGAGTTCGTCAATGTCTGCTCCATCGTTGTGCTCAGCGTTGGCAATCGCAGACTCCAGGGCCTTTTTGATGATGCCAGCGGACTTCTTGGGCGTGAACGCCAAGATGTTCAGCGCTTGATCTACGCGCTTGCCGCGAATCATGTCCGCCACCAGCCGACCTTTGTCAGCGGAGAGACGAACACCACGAATGATTGAACGGGTTTCCATCGCCTCGGTCCTCACTTCTTGCCAGCTTTTTTGTCAGCCGGGTGCCCTTTGAAGGTTCGCGTCAGAGCGAATTCACCCAGCTTGTGGCCCACCATCTGATCGGAGACATAGACGGGGATGTGTTGCTTGCCATTGTGCACAGCGATCGTCAACCCGATGAAATCGGGAAGGATCGTTGAACGACGCGACCAGGTCTTGATCGGCTTTTTGTCTTTTACCGCCACGGCCTTCTCGACCTTGGCCAGCAAGTGATGATCGACAAAGGGCCCTTTTTTCAATGAACGAGTCATGTCAGCCTCTTATTTCTTGCGACGCGAGACGATCATCGTCTGCGTGCGTTTGTTGTTACGCGTACGGTAGCCCTTGGTCATGGTGTTCCATGGAGACACAGGAACTTGACCCTCGCCAGTACGACCTTCACCACCACCGTGGGGGTGATCAACCGGGTTCATGGCGACGCCACGAACGGTGGGTCGGATGCCGCGCCAACGCATTGCACCGGCCTTGCCATACTGGCGCAGACTGTGCTCTTCGTTGGAGACTTCACCGATCGTTGCACGACAGTCGATGTGAATCTTGCGGACTTCACCCGAGCGCAAGCGGAGCTGCGCGTAGATGCCTTCACGAGCAAGCAGCGTGACCGAGGCGCCAGCTGAACGGGCGATTTGTGCGCCCTTTCCAGGAAGCATCTCGATGCAGTGAATGATCGAACCGACGGGGATGTTGCGGATGGGCAGCGTGTTGCCCGCTTTGATCGGGGCCTCTGGACCGCTCAACAAAGTGGCGCCAACTTCAAGACCACGGGGAGCGATCACATAACGGCGCTCGCCATCTGCGTAACACACCAATGCGATATGAGCAGTGCGGTTGGGGTCGTATTCGATGCGCTCAACCTTGGCAGGAATGCCGTCTTTGTTGCGAACGAAATCAACGACGCGGTAGTGATGCTTGTGCCCACCACCTTTGTGGCGGACCGTGATGTGGCCGTTGTTGTTGCGACCAGACTTTTGGAACTGGGGCTCCAGCAAAGAAGCCTCAGGACGCCCCTTGTAGAGGTGGGCATGAACCACCTTGACAACTGCTCGGCGCCCTGGGGACGTCGGCTTTACTTTAACGATGGCCATTACACGCCTCCACCAATGTTGAGCTCTTGGCCAGCCTTCAGGGCCACGTACGCCTTTTTGACGTGGTCGCGGCGGCCTACCGAGCGGCCAAAGCGCTTAGCCTTGCCTTTTTGCACAACCGTTCTCACGGATTCCACTTCGACCTTGAAAAGCGACTCAACAGCCGCCTTGATTTCGGGCTTGGTGGCGTCGCGCAACACCTTGAACAGCACTTGGTTGTTCTTCTCGGCGATCATCGTGCCCTTTTCGCTCACGATAGGAGCCACAAGCACCTGCGCCAAGCGACCTTCATTGAACTTGACTTGACTCATGCCAGGATCTCCTTGAGTTGCTCAATGGCAGCCTTGGTCACCAACACCTTTTTGTAGTGAACCAAAGACAGGGGATCTGCATGACGCGGCTCAACAACCAGCACGTTGGGCAGATTGCGGGAAGCGAGCAACAGGTTGTCTTCGAGCTGATCAACGATGACCAGCACGGAGTCCAGACCCATGGCCTTGAACTTGGCAGCCAACAGCTTGGTTTTGGGCGCCTCGATGGTCAGACTGTCGACCACAGCCAAACGGCCTTCACGGGCCAACTGCGACAAGATGGACGCCATGCCGGCGCGGTACATCTTGCGGTTGACTTTTTGGGTGAAGTTTTCGTCGGGTGTGTTCGGGAAAATACGACCACCCCCACGCCACAGCGGAGAAGATGACATACCGGCACGAGCGCGGCCGGTACCCTTTTGGCGCCAGGGCTTCTTGGTGGTGTGAGCCACCACGGCACGGCCCTTTTGAGCGCGAGTACCTTGGCGAGCGTTAGCCTGGTAAGCCACCACAACTTGGTGAACCAGAGCTTCGTTGTAATCACGGCCGAAGAGGGTGTCGGGCGCGTCGACTTTAGACGTAGCCTGACCCTGCTCGTTCAAAAGTTCGAGCTGCATCAGTGGGCCCCTTTCTTCACTTTGACTTTCACGGCTGGACGAACAACCACATGGCCGTTCTTGGCACCAGGCACCGCGCCGCGAACCAAAAGCAATTGACGGGCTTCGTCTACGCGAATGATGTCAAGGTTTTGCACAGTCTTGGTGACGTCACCGAGGTGGCCGGACATCTTCTTGCCAGGGAACACACGACCAGGATCCTGTGCCATCGAGATGGAACCAGGAACATTGTGTGAACGGCTGTTACCGTGAGAGGCGCGCTGTGATCGGAAATTGTGGCGCTTGATGGTGCCGGTGAAGCCTTTACCGATCGAGGTGCCCTGCACGTCGACTTTTTGGCCCACTGCAAACAGATTCACCGGCAACACCACACCAGCCTTGTACTCTGCAGCAACGGCAGCTTCTACGCGGAACTCTTTCAAAACTTGGCCCGCTTCAACACCTGCCTTGGCAAAGTGTTGCGCGGTCGGCTTGTTGACGCGCGATGCCTTCTTGGATCCGAACGCAACTTGAATGGCCGAGTAGCCATCGGTTTCGGATGTCTTGATTTGGGCAACTCGGTTGTTTGATACGTCGAGCACGGTGACGGGGACTGCGTCGCCGTCATCTGTGTAGATGCGCATCATGCCGACCTTGCGCCCCAGCAAACCCAAACGGTCGCTTAGACTCATATCGTTCTCCAGCCCACAGGGGGCTTTTGTTTCAAATACCCAACATCGATTGGCTGGGCTGACGAATGACGGCCCTCTACGTGGAGGGCCGTTCAGGAAAGTCTGCGATTGTAGCAACAAATCAACTTATCGCAAGCTTCGTGCATCAAGCAGTTATTGCAGCTTGATTTCCACATCCACCCCAGCAGGCAGATCGAGCTTCATGAGCGCGTCTACGGTCTTGTCGGTGGGGTCGACAATGTCCATCAAGCGCTGGTGGGTACGGATTTCAAATTGGTCACGAGACGTTTTGTTCACGTGGGGCGAGCGCAGGATGTCGAAGCGCTGCATACGAGTAGGCAGGGGCACCGGGCCCTTGACGATGGCGCCGGTGCGTTTGGCTGTGTCAACGATTTCCAGCGCCGATTGATCGATCAGCCTGTAGTCAAAGGCCTTCAGGCGGATACGGATTTTTTGCTTTTGCATGAGGAGTCCTAAAAGAACGAGAAGGCCCGCATGAGCGGGACCTTAATTGCACGAGGAGAAGCAGGGGGCGGCATGCGCCCCCTAGGGCGCTTCAG
>CANHBY010000077.1 GCA_947458895.1 Burkholderiales bacterium
ATAATTTAGGGTCTACGCGCACCGGATGAAGCCCCCGACGGGTTGAGCGCACCTCCGGCACACGCAATCACCACCATTTCGCACCGCGTATTGAGGATTCCATGAGCGACGCCCACAGCCATCAAGCCGATCATTCCGAAAGCGCCCACGAAGGGCCCATCAAGACGCCGAAGCAGTTGATTTTGGCGGTGGTGTTTAGCTTCATCGTGCCGATCATCGTGATTGTGCTGTTGGTGAGTTTCGTCACCACGGACAACCGTTCGGATTCAGGCAAGGCGCTCGAGCCCGAAGCCGTGGCCGAGCGCATTAAGCGCGTCGGTCATGTGGAACTGGCCAAGGCGGGTCAAACCAACGCCGCCCCGCAGGCCGCTGCCGTCGCGATGCCTGTGGTGGCTGCGGTCATTCCTCCTGCTGAGACAAAGCCTACAGCGGTTGCGGCAGCTGCAACGCCTGCCGCTCTTTACAGTACCGCTTGTGCTGCTTGCCACGACTCGGGAGCAGCCGGCGCCCCCAAGGTGGGTGATCAAGCCGCTTGGGCTCCGCGTTTGGCCCAAGGCATTGATGGCATGACCGCCAGCGTCATCAAGGGCAAGGGCATCATGCCTGCGCGTGGCGGCAGCCAAGCCAGCGACGCAGAGATCAGGGAAGTCGTGATCTACATGGTCAACAACTCGAAGTAAAGCTCAGCGCAGCCTTGACCAACGGCCCGGCCTCTTCAGGAGCCCGGGCTTTTTTGTGCCGGGCTCAGAACATAGCCAAACTTCTGGGGCAGGCTGGCAAATGGCGCGTCCTGGGGTATCCAGTGGCCGCTGGTGACGGCATCGGCGGCGAGAGTCATGTCTTGCGTGTGGACGAGGCCGAAGCCCAGATCGGTTTGCAGGAACAACCGCCCCATGTCATCCAGCCAGGCCGACTCAAAGACGGCGGGTTGGCCGGTGTGGCTCATGAGAGCTGGTGTGGCTGCGCCGCAGGCGTGCAGGCGCCACACCCAAGGGGCCGCCTCGAGCTCGACATAAACACGCTGAGGGCCGTTTTGAAAGTACCAGGCACCCTCGGGGTCAGGCAGGTAGTTGCGCTCAATGAAGGCGCGCAGCTTGTCGTGCAGGATGCGGCTGCCTTTGCTGCGTGGAAAGGGGCCTGCGGCTTGGGTGGCGTCGTCTCGCATGTACCAATCACCCCGAGCATCCAGACCGAGCCAGCCCCGGCAGTCGGGTACGTTCGGCCATTTGCGCAAGGCGGCCAAGACCATGTCATCCATGGGCGCTCATCCAGTCAAGCACCGATTCAGGCAGGGCCAGCACATGGGCTGGCCAGGCACCGCTTGGGAAGCCCACGTGGCCCCCTTGGGCAGGTTGCCAGAGCGTCACCCAAGGCCCGACTTCATGGGGCTGTGGCAGCGCTGCTGGGGGCACGAAGGGGTCATTCAGCGCATTGAGCACCAGCGTTGGCAAGGCCATGTCACGAAGGTGCGGCTTGGCGGAGGCGCGGCGCCAATAGTCGTCGGTGTTTTTGAAGCCGTGCAGTGGCGCGGTGAACACGTTGTCGAACTCATAAAGGTCACGCGAAGCCAGCAAGGCCTGACGCTCAAATAAGCCGGGGTATTGCTCGAGCTTGCGCAAGGCTTTGGGCTTCATGGTGCGCAAAAAAATGCGGTTGTAGACCTGTCTGTTGAAGCCTTGGCCCAGGGCATGGCCGCTGATCATCAGGTCGAGTGGCGCAGAGATGGCGGCCACCCCTTTGACCTGGCTTGCGGCTGAGGTGCCGGCCTCTTGCGCCCATCGCAGCAGGGCATTGCCGCCCAGCGAAACACCTGCTGCCCACAGGGGGCCTGCGTGGGCTTGACGGCACTGCGACAACATCCAGCCGACCTCTTCATGGTCGCCCGAATGGTAGGCCCGAGGGCCGTGGTTTAGGGTGCCTGAACAGCCCCTGAAGTGCGGCACCACCAAGCGCCAGCCGTGCCGCCGGCAGGTGTCGGCAAAGGCCTGGGCATAGTGGCTGTTTGATGAACCCTCTAAGCCATGGAAGAGCACCAGCAGCGGGGCATTTTCTGGGGCCTGGCTCGGTGTGTCGAGCCAGTCGGCGTCGACAAAGTCGCCATCGGGCGTATGCCAGCGCTGTCGACGAAAGACTGGCTTGGGGTCGGCCGTTCGGCGTGCATACAGGGGAGACCAGAGCGTTTGGGTATGGCCCGAGATCAATGCCGGCCTGGCCAGCCACCAGGGCGGCTTGAACGCGGGGAGTTCCAGGCCGCGCTGCCGCACTTTCAGTGGAGCACGGTGGCCACCATGAGGCTGTCAGAGACATCCTGGGGGTCTGCGGGGCTGGCATGGTGAGCCAGCATGCGCCAGCCTTTGGGGGTAAGCACGTAAATGTTGGTGGCCATGACCCAAGCCGATTGGGTGCCAGCCGCCGTGGACATTTCCAGGTGCTCCAATACGCTGTGGATGGCGGTTGTGCCCATGTGCACGCGGTGAATCTTTTCGGCATGTATGGACAAGCCGCCCCCATTGGCGAACACCGCCTCGAAGCTTTCGCGAATGGCTGCGGCACCTAACATGCGCGGCCCGCCTGGGTGCACACAGAGAGTCTCGTCTTCATCCGCCCACAAGGCCATGAGCGTATCGAGGTGGGCCCGGCGAAGGGCCTCATAGAACTGCTGCTCGACTTCGTCGGCCGATTCGGCCGCTGTGAGGTGCGCCACGATGCGAGACATGGTGCCAGCCTCAGCGGAAAACAACCGTTTTGTGCCCATTCATCAGCACACGGTGCTCGACATGCCAGCGCACAGCGCGAGCCAGCACGGCGCACTCCACATCTCGGCCCACGGAGGTGAGGCCTTCTGCGCTCAGGGAGTGATCGACCCGGGCTACATCTTGCTCAATGATGGGGCCTTCGTCGAGGTCAGAGGTCACGTAGTGCGCCGTGGCACCGATGAGCTTCACGCCGCGCGCATGGGCTTGGTAGTAGGGCTTGGCGCCCTTGAAGCTGGGCAGAAAACTGTGGTGGATGTTGATGGCCCGGCCCTTGAGGAAGCTGCACATCTCGGGGCTGAGAATTTGCATGTAACGCGCCAGGACCACCAGATCAATTTGCAGGCTGCTGACCAAGCCCTCAATTTCCTGTTCCTGGGCCCGCTTGACCAGCAGGGGTGCCCCAGCGCGCAGCGGCAGGTGGTGGAAGGGGATTCGGTAGGAGGCTGCCAGGTCGGCGAATTCATCGTGGTTGCTCGCGATGCCGGCGATCTCGACATCGAGCTGGCCTGAGCGTTGGCGAAACAGGAGATCGTTGAGGCAATGCCCATGCTGGCTGACCATCAAAAGCAGGCGAGGCCGGCGGTTGAGGTCATGGAACTGCGAGTTCATTTGGAAGCGCTCACTGACCGACTTGAATAGCCCCGCCAGGGCTTCGGCGTCGGCCAGGGATTCGGGAGCCTCAAAGTGGACCCGCATAAAGAACAGGCCTGTGCTGTCGGCGCCCTCAAGGTCGCTGAACTGCTGGGAGTCAACGATGTTGCAGCCGGCTTGGTAAAGCACCCCAGACACCGCATAAACGATGCCCTGGGCGTCTCGGCAAGACAAGGTCAAAACAAACTCGTGTGTCGTCATGGGTTGTCCTGGATGCGGCTGTAGGCGGTGCTGTTGGCGGTGCTAGTGCAAAACACTGCGCTAAAACAGCGCCCCGTCCAACTGCCGGGCACTCGGTGCTGCGCTGCACAATGATGGGCTCATTGTACGGAGTTGTATCAAAAGACCCAACTCAGTGCCCGTGAACCTTTTCACCGGCTTTGAGCTTGTAAACGCTGCCGCAGTAGGGGCACTTGCCCTCGCCCGTGGCCACCACGTCAATGTAGACCTTGGGGTGGTTGCTCCAAAGGCTCATTTTGGGGTTGGGGCAAGCGACCACGCCAGGGCCTTGCAGATCCTGGGCGGTGACTTCGATGGGCATGGTGGAGGTGCTCATGGGGTGTGCTCCGCTCAGACGGCCGTCAGCCATTCGGCGTACTTGGGGTTGCGGCCATTGACGATGTCAAAGAAGGCGGCCTGGATTTTTTCAGTGATCGGGCCGCGAGAGCCTTGGCCGAGGGTCACGCGGTCCAGCTCGCGGATGGGGGTGACTTCGGCAGCGGTGCCGGTGAAGAAGGCTTCATCGCAGATGTAAACCTCGTCACGTGTGATGCGCTTTTCGACGATTTTCAGGCCCAGATCGGCGCAGATGGCAACAATTGTGTTGCGGGTGATGCCATTGAGTGCGCCGGCTGACAAGTCGGGGGTGTAGACCACGCCGCCTTTGATGATGAAGAGGTTTTCACCTGCACCTTCGCTGACGAAGCCGCTCGGGTCGAGCAGCAGGGCTTCGTCGTAGCCGTCATCGGTGGCTTCCATGTTGGCCAGGATGGAGTTGGTGTAGTTGCTCACCGCTTTGGCCTGCGTCATGGTGATGTTGACGTGGTGGCGCGTGTAGCTGCTGGTTTTGACGCGAATGCCGCGCTTCATGCCTTCTTCGCCCAGGTAGGCGCCCCAGGGCCATGCGGCCACCATGAGATGAATCTTGTTGCCTTTGGGGGAAACGCCCAGTTTTTCAGAGCCGATCCATGTCAATGGACGCAGATAGCCGCTTTTGAGGTTGTTTTCTCGGATCACCGAGACCTGAGCTTGCATGACCTCTTCCAGGCTGAAGGGGATCTTCATGCGCAAAATTTTGGCGCTGTTGAACAAGCGCTCGGTGTGTTCCCGCAGCCTGAAAATGGCCGTGCCCTTGGCGGTTTCGTAAGCCCGAACACCCTCGAAAGCGCCGCAGCCATAGTGCAGGGTGTGGCTTAGAACATGGATTTTCGCGTCGCGCCAGTCCACCAGCGTGCCGTCCATCCAGATTTTTCCATCGCGGTCAGCCATCGACATGGCGGGTCTCCCTAGGTTTGAATAAGCGCTCGATTTTACGGCGGGTTGTGGGGGCGCGAGCTGCGTTTAACCACGATTCGTCTGTCGTGTATGAGCCGTTGAGTGAAGTGTGCCGTGGGACACCAGGCCTGCATTGACGCCGCAGCAATAGTCAAAGCCGTTGACGACCACCATCGCCATTCGCGCGAAGGTGAGAATCCAGCATCAGCCACGCACGCCTGGATCCCCGCCGTTGCCGCCTTGGCATGGGGCACACTGCGGGTCAGAAGTGATGACGGGGCCTTGCAACGAGACACGGCACGGCCCCCAGACACCCCAGCAATCACCAGGAGAAGCCGTTGACCCCCACCACGATCCAGCTCATCGGAGCCGCTTTGTTCGCCGTGGCCATTTTGCATACCTTCTCGACCAAGTTCTTTGAGCGCTTGGCCCATACTCGGCCTGCCCACGCCGGTATTTGGCATTTGCTGGGTGAGGTGGAGGTGGTGTTTGGGTTCTGGGCCTTGGTGTTGGCGGTAGCGATGTTTTCGCTGGAGGGGCCAGAAGTGGCCACCCAGTACATTGACTCGCGCAATTTCACCGAGCCCTTGTTTGTCTTTGCGATCATGGTGATTGCGGGCACCCGGCCCATCTTGCAAACGGCCTCCGGCTTCGTGCAGCTGATCGCGAGGCTGGTGCCCCTGCCCGGCAGCATGGGGACTTATTTCATTGTCATGATGTTTGTGCCCTTGCTGGGCTCATTCATCACCGAGCCTGCGGCCATGACCTTGGCGGCGTTGATTTTGTCGGAGCGTTTCTTCGCGAGCGGCGTGTCAGCACGCTTCAAGTACGCGACGCTGGGGGTGTTGTTCGTGAATATTTCCATTGGCGGCACGCTCACGCCGTTTGCGGCACCACCCGTGCTGATGGTGGCTGGCAAGTGGGGTTGGGACATCCAATTCATGATGAGCACTTTTGGTTGGAAGGCGGCGCTGGCCGTGGCGGTGAATGCTGTGGGCATCACGGTTTTTCTGCGCAGCGAGCTGGCCAAGTTGGCAGCACCCGTTCAAAACCAGGACCGCCCGCCTGTGCCACTGGGTTTGGTCCTTGTGCACTTGCTCTTCCTGGTGGGCGTGGTGGTTTTTGCTCATCACCCACCTGTGTTCATGGGGCTGTTCCTCTTCTTCCTGGGGGTGTCTCATGCCTACGAGCATCATCAGGACCGCTTGATTTTGCGTGAGGGCTTGCTGGTGGCTTTCTTCTTGGCCGGCTTGGTGGTGTTGGGGGGGCAGCAGCAGTGGTGGCTGCAGCCCGTGCTGATGAACATGAGCAGTGATGCGGTCTTTGTGGGCGCAACCCTGCTGACGGCCTTGACCGACAACGCAGCACTGACCTACCTGGGCTCGCTGGTGGAGGGGCTCTCTGACCCGTTCAAATACTCGCTGGTGGCCGGCGCCGTGACGGGCGGCGGCTTGACCATCATTGCCAATGCGCCCAACCCTGCCGGCGTTGCGATTTTGCGCGGCCATTTCAAGGATGGGGCGGTGCATCCGCTGGGCTTGCTGTTCGCGGCCATCCCGCCCACCTTGGTTGCGGCACTGGCTTTCAGGTTGCTGTGACAACTACCCTGTCACTTGGTGCACGGCGCGCTCCCACCGG
>CANHBY010000078.1 GCA_947458895.1 Burkholderiales bacterium
ACGATCAGTTTCAGGCGCGGCAGCTTTTCAAGCAACTGTTTGGGAAACTGGGTGCGTTCACGAATGAGTACCAGCACATCGGCATCTCGAAGTCGGACCGCCAGCTGGCCAATGCCCTTGACGGTGTTGGTGAACACCTTGGCATTTAAAGCATTGAGTTTGCTCGCGCAAGGAAGCTTTCGTACAGCATCTTGGTAATCGTCAAGGATGATGATGTTCACGGGGGACCTCAAGAACTTCAGAAATTTCTGCAAAGTGCGTTGCTCGCTTTGCATTTGCATGAATGGGCACGACTCCCTAGTATGGCCGACTTCACTCACTCCAGGAGCCACTCATGACGATTTCAATGCACTCAGCCAGCCTGCCAGTTTTTGTGAAGATGCTCGGCAATCTTGCGCTTTGGCTCGACAAGGCTGACAGCTTTGCAGCCGCTAAAAAATTTGATGTGTCGGTGTTGCTGAACTCGAGGTTGGCGCCAGACATGTTGCCGCTGACAAGGCAGATTCAAATCGCCTGCGATGCCGCCAAATTTGGCGTGGCTCGTTTGGCCGCCGTGGAGGCTCCAAAAATGGATGACAGCGAAGCCACGTTGTCTGAGCTGAAGAGCCGCATTCAGCGCACGCTGGACTTCATTGAATCGATTCCTGCGGCGAGTGTCGAGAACACTGAGCAACGAGATGTTCAGGTGCCTGCTCGTGGGATGGATCCCTTGCAGTTCAAAGGGGAGGACTATCTGAGATTTTTCGTGCTGCCCAACTTCTTTTTCCATGTGACCACAGCCTACGCCATCATGCGGCACAACGGTGTTGATCTGGGCAAGGGTGACTACCTGGGGGGGCGCGCATAAGGCCAGAGCGCCCTGTCTGGCTCGTGGTGGGCCTTGACTCGACACTATCCCCCGGCCTGTTCCGAGCTTAATCGATCAGCGTACCAAAGACTGATCGTGGCGAGCGAGTTGGAAAATGTTGGCTCAGGCGCTCTAGTCGCGTCACAGCCTCCACCTGGTTGTGACAAAGCGAGATCAGCAAAAAGACCTCGGAACGCAGGTGCCATAAGGCTTGCATGGAATGGGCGTGGCTGATGCGCATGCTGAGGCAGCAGGCGTCCCGGGTGTCAACGTCCTTGAGGGCATTGACAAAGTCTTCTCGGGCCGCGTCCAGGGCTGGGTGCGCGTCGCGCAACCGGAAAAACGGGCTGCGTTTCGGTTTGGGAAATGATGTACTGCTGAACGTCAGGTGCTGGCCAATCTGAGCTCCCAGGGTGACCAGGGAGGATTGGTTGGTCAGGAAACGAAAAAATTGTGCCAGCTTCATGGTGGCTTTCCTACGCCGCCTACGGCGGCATGCGTCGCCATTTTCGACGCAGCCTAGGAAATAGAAGCCCTGATAAAAACGGTCAAAGCCGTGCAAATCACACGATCGACCTGTGGCGCAGAGCTTGCAGACGGGCCCTCAGGCAGGCCCGGGGCTTCTCAAAATCTGATGGCGTCTGGCGCCCTGGGTGCGTCTGGCGCAGGCGCTTTGGCGGCTGGCGCCCTGGTTGTCGGCCTCGGAGCCCGGCCTGTGTATTCTGAATCAGTGGTTGGGTTGGTGGCGGCTTGCTGCTTGGTCAGGGGCGTGGCCTGACCGAAATTGAAGTTGGCCGGTAGCCTAGATTCTTTGGGGTAGCCAGCCAGGTCAAAGTACTGGTTCCAGACGGATGCAGCAAACCCTTCGCTGACCTGTGAGCCAATGACCATGACCGGCGTATCACGAGAGCCAGTCAGCGCATTCAGGGCTTCGACATCGGCGGTGGTCACGATCAGGCGCTCCGTGAAGGGGATGCCTCGTTGTTTGAGGAGTTCGCGGCCTTGATCGCAGGGCTCGCAGGCCTTTGGCACTGTATAAAGCACCACTGGGTAGGCTGTCACAGCCTGACGCAGCTCGGCTGGCAGGTTGGTGAGGCCTGAGGGCTTTTTGCTGTCTGTTGTGAGCGGGGTGACCTTGTTTGAGCCTGACTGGAGGGGCGCTTGGTCGGTGTAGCTGATTTTGCCGTCTGGGCCGATGACTTTGTACAGCGCGTGCGCGCCCGAGCTCAGGAACAGTGCGCAACACAGCACTGAAAAAGAAACAGCAGTAGAGCGCGAGCGTGGCTTGACGAGCATAAGTTTCATTGGTGGAGCGAGATGGAAGCTAAAGCGTAGTTCAGATGAAATTTAACCGCAATAGCACCGATTGAACAGAGCTGCACTAGAAATCACGCCATGCCCTGGTGGCGCAGCAGGGCGTCGATGCGTGGTGCTCGGCCCCTGAAGGCGATGAAGCTCTCCAGTGCAGGGCGGCTGCCGCCCACCTCCAGAATATTTTCCCGATACCGTCGGCCAGTCGATACATCCAGTGGCTGGGGTGATGCGGCAGCGGCCTCTTCAAAGGCGCTCCAGGCGTCGGCGCTAAGCACCTCGGCCCATTTATAGCTGTAGTACCCTGCGGCGTATCCGCCGGCAAAAATATGCGAGAAGCTGTGCTGGAAGCGGTTGAAGCTGGGTGGTTTGAGCAACGCCACCTCTTGTCGCACACGCTCAACCACCTCGGCAATGTGCTCGGCGCTGTTGGGCTCGGCGTGCAACAGCATGTCGAACAGAGAGAACTCGACCTGACGCAAGGTTTGCAAGCCGCTTTGGAAGTTTTTCGCTGCCAGCATCTTGTCGAACAGCTCGCGGGGGAGGGGCTCGCCAGTGTCTACATGGGCCGTCAGGCGGCGCACGACCTCCCACTCCCAGCAAAAGTTTTCCATGAACTGACTTGGCAATTCCACTGCATCCCACTCGACACCCGAAATGCCTGAAACACCCAGGTCACCGACTTGGGTCAGCATATGGTGCAAGCCATGGCCGAATTCATGGAACAGGGTGGTCAGGTCGTCATGGGTCAGCAGGGCAGGCTTGCCATTGGCCGGTGGCGCGAAGTTACACACCAGGTGTGCCACCGGTGTTTGCACGGCGCCCTCGGGCCGAACCCAGCGGCTGCGCACATCGTCCATCCAAGCGCCCGGCCGCTTGCCGGGGCGCGCATAAAGATCAAGGTAAAACTGACCAATCAGTTGAGCCACGCCGTTGGCGTTTGGCCGCTCAATGCGGAAGAAGCGCACGCTGGGGTGCCATACCGTGGCGGTATCGGGATGAATACTGACCTCGAAAAGCGTCTCGATGATGTGGAAGAGACCCTCCAGCACCTTGGGCTCGGTGAAGTATTGCTTCACGGTTTGATCGCTGAAGGCATAGCGGGCCTCTTTGAGCTTTTCGCTCGCAAAGGTGGTGTCCCAAGACTGGAGATCGGCCAAGCCCAGTTCTTTGGCAGCGAAATCGCGCAGCTCAGCCAAGTCTCGCTCAGCATAGGGGCGCGCGCGGCGAGCGAGGTCGCGCAGGAAATCGACCACCTGCCCGGGTGAGTCGGCCATCTTGGGCACCAGAGACACTTGCGCGAAGTTGGCCAGTCCGAGCAACTGCGCCTCTTCTTGTCGCAGCTTCAATAGCTCAACCATCACGGGTGAGTTGTCGAGATCGGCGCTGCCGAAATCACTCGCACGAGTCACGTTGGCGGTGTAAATGAGTTCGCGCAGGGCGCGGTTGTGGCTGTACTGAATGACGGGAAAGTAGCTGGGGAAGTGCAGGGTGATCTTGTAGCCCTCTTTGCCCTCGGCCTGGGCGGCCGAGCGGGCGGCTTCCTTCACGTCGTCAGGCACACCGGCCATTTCTTCATCGTTGGCGTAGTAGGCGTATTGGTCTGTAGCGTCCAGCACATGCTCTGAGAACTTCTGCGACAACTCCGCTTGTTTTTCTTGCAGGATCGCGAACCGGGCTTTGTCTGGCCCCTGTAATTCAGCGCCGCCCAGGCGAAAGTCGCGAAGTGCCTTGGTCAGCGCGTGACGCCGGGTTGGTGAGAGCACTTCACCTTGCTCGGCCATGAGCGCCTTGTATTTGGCATAGAGGCGCTCGTCAGAGCCCAGCTGGGTATGAAACTCAGTGACCAGCGGCAGGCTCTCGTTGTAGGCGGCACGAAGCTCTGGGGTGTCGGCCACAGCACTGAGGTGGGCGACGGCGCCCCAGGCACGGCCCAGCCGCTCCGTGGATGCGTCAAGCACGGCACTGAGCCGGTCGTAGTCAGCTGGAAAATCAGGTGCCGTGACTTGCTCAAGCGCATTTCGGGCATCAATCAACAACGCCTCGACGGCAGGACGCACATGCTCGGGCTTGATCTCACCGAAAGGGGGAAGGTCTGAGGCGGGGTGGGTTTTCACCAGGAGCGGATTTGTCATGAGGGCTCAGGAATGTGATCACGAAATTCCATTCTCGCCGCTCTTGGCGGGTTTGTCGAAGCAGCCGCCAGATGTGTGGGTGTGGCGCCTACCTCAACAGTGCTCCGTCAGCCTGCGCCTCTTTCTGCTGCCTCAATGGTGTTGACCAGCAGCATGGTGATGGTCATGGGCCCCACGCCACCGGGAACTGGGGTGATGGCTGAGGCCACTTGAGACACGCCGGCGTAGTCGACATCACCGCACAGCTTGCCTTCGTCGTCCCGGTTGATGCCCACATCAATGACCACTGCGCCGGGCTTGATCATGTCGGCGGTGAGCGTGTTGCGTCGCCCAACAGCGGCCACCACCACATCGGCTTGGCGAGTGTGGTGAGCGATGTCAGGGGTTGCGCTGTGGCAGATGGTGACGGTGGCATTAGCCTGCAAAAGCAGCAGAGCCATGGGTTTGCCTACCGTGTTGCTGCGGCCGATGACCACCGCATGTTTGCCACGTAAATCGAGGCCGGTGCTCTCGATGAGTTTCATGCAGCCGTAAGGCGTGCAGGGGCGAAAGCCAGGCAGCCCGGTCATGAGTTCGCCAGCGCTGAGAGTGGAGTAGCCATCCACATCCTTGTGTGTGACGATGGCTTCGATCACGCGGTGAGGGTTGATGTGCTTGGGCAGGGGCATTTGCACCAGGATGCCGTGAATGCTGGGGTCGGCATTGAGTGCGTTGATGCGAGCCAGCAGCTCGTTTTCGGTCAGGGCACTGTCGTATTTTTCAAAGACAGATTTCAAACCATTGTCTTGGCATGCCTTGACCTTGTTGCGTACATAGACCTGGCTGGCCGGGTCTTCACCCACCAAAATGACGGCCAGCCCCGGTTGGTGGCCGCGCGCTGTGAGGGCCGCTGCACGGCGCGCGACATCAGCGCGTATTTGTTGGGACAGGGCGTTGCCATCAATGCGTTGGGCTTGCGTCATGGGTGGGGGCTTTCTTCAAATGAAACAGGC
The DNA here is from genome assembly GCA_947458895.1 of Burkholderiales bacterium. Taxonomy (GTDB): domain Bacteria; phylum Pseudomonadota; class Gammaproteobacteria; order Burkholderiales; family Burkholderiaceae_C; genus CANHBY01. The sequence continues at coordinate 5,286 of CANHBY010000078.1, forward strand.
CGCTGATCAGCGGCCTGTGCGAGGGGATATCAGGTTCAGGTTTTGGCTTGCGCGCTCAGTGCAATCTTGAGCAGATCTGCCACTGTATTGGCGTTGAGCTTTTCCATGATGTTGGCGCGATGCGCCTCGACCGTTTTGATGCTGATGCCGAGATCGTCTGCAATTTGCTTGTTGAGCCGCCCGGCCACGATGCGCTCGAGCACTTGGGCCTCACGGCTTGTCAGGCGGTTTAGCAGGGCAGCGCGGCTGGCTGATTCCTGGAGGTGTGAGAAAGCATCGCGGGCTTTGTCGAGCATGCGCTCCACCAGCGCCACGAGTTCGTCTTCTTTGAAAGGCTTTTCGATGAAATCGAGGGCGCCTTTTTTCATACCGCTCACCGCCATGGGGACGTCGCCGTGGCCCGTAATGAACACCAGGGGCAGTAGCGAGTTGCGTTCAATCATGCGATCTTGAAGCTCTAGCCCTGACATGCCATTCATGCGAATGTCCACAATCATGCAGGCAACTTCCGACGGGTCGAAACCGGACAGAAATGATTCGGCAGAGTCAAAACATCGTACCTTGTAGGCCTTGCCCTCAAGCAGCCACTGCAAGGAATCACGCACTGCTTCGTCGTCATCGACAATATAGACAGTGCCTTTTTTCGGGATCAGGCTCATGGTTCACGACGCAGTAATGACGGGTTTGGGGATGGCGGCTGGATTGATTTGCTGATTCGATCAAATCGGCAAAGAAAACGAGAAGCAGCAACCAACAACTAAGTCTCCATTGTAGATGTTGCGGGCCTTGATTCGGCCACGGTGTGATTCGATGATGGAGCGACACAAACTCAGGCCGATTCCCATGCCTTCTGCTTTGGTGGAGAAGAAGGCTTCATAGAGCCTGTCAATGACCTCGATTTGCAAGCCGGGGCCCATGTCTTTCACGGTGAATTCGACAATGTCGCCTTCCTCTTCGTTGTGGCTGGGTGCCACCCGTAACTCGATGTGCCTGCGCTGGGGGGGTAACTGAGCTGAGTCGATGGCTTCTGCTGCATTTTTGAGCAAGTTGAGCAGAACCTGCTCAATCAAAATCGGGTCCACCATCAGGATCGGCAAGCGTGCTGCAACGTAGCTGCGAATCGACACTTGGCGCCGACGCAATTCGATACCGGCCAAATCGGTGGCTTCCTCCACGATCACCTTGACGTCTGTGGGCTGCCTTTGAGGCTCGCTGCGTTTCACGA
>CANHBY010000079.1 GCA_947458895.1 Burkholderiales bacterium
GGTCGATGCGGCGGATCAGGGCCGTGACATCTTCATCGCTTGGTGCTGCCTCAGGCTGCGCGGAATGGGCGCTTGGTGGGGGGCTCGCTGCGGCGCTGTGGCTGTCTTCAACCAATTGAAATGCCAGGTTGAGGGCGGCCAAGACGGCAATTCGCTCGCGTGCTTTGACTTTGCCAGAGTCTCGGATGATGCTCATTTCTCGGTCTACCAAGCTCACGGCTTCCATGAGGGAGGCCTCGCCGTCTTGTGGGCAACCCAGGATATAGCTGTGCCCGAGGATGGAGACTTCGATTTGTTTCATGTGGGGGGGCTCTCGGTGGGCGGGCAACGCTCGATGAGATCGTCGATTCGCGTTCGGGTGGCATTCAGGCGCGAGCGCAGGTGATCTCGCTCTTGAATCAAAGCGGCGACCTGCTGTTCGAGCAGGATTTTTGTGCGCAGGATTTCCTCATGTCGAAGCAACAAGCGCTCGACCTTGTCTGTGAGTTCCTCGATCTTTGACATGGTGTGGGGAGGAGGGCGGCGGAGGGAGTCATTGTAGGGGCCTAGAATGACGACGTTGGTGCTCGCGTCAATGTTCTTTTTGACGCAGTTAAACGGGAAGCGGACCAAGCTCCATCTTTGCCCTCTTTGGGCGATTGATGGGTTACAGGCTTGTCAACTGCGCTGCCCCCGCAACGGTACGGTGAACGAAACATTTGTTTCTGCTCTTGCGCCACAAGCCACTGGGAGTTTTTCCTGGGAAGGCTGCAAGGGTCGCTTCACCAGCCCGGATACCGGCCAACAAGGCGACATGCCACTCCTGCGAGTGGCATGTCATTAAGGTGGGCGTCAGCGGGGAAGCTGATGCGCACGATCCTGTCGAAAGTTCATTCATGTCTCCGTTTTTGAGGGCCTCTCGCGGCCTGCGCGCGCCTGTTCGCGCCTTTTCTCGTTTGTCTGTGGCTGTAGCTTGCTCGATGTTTTCAGGCATGCACGCGCATGCTCAGGGGCAGTCTTTGCCATCCGTGGTGGTCACTGCCAGTCGCACGCCGATGCGTGTGGATCAGGCCGTGGCGGATGTCACCTTGATTGATCGTGAGGACATTGAGCGCTCGGGTGCCCGTTCGTTGGTGGAGTTGCTGGCCCGGCAGCCGGGTGTTCAGGTGACTTCCTATGGTGGGTTGGCGACTTCCGTATTTTTGCGGGGCATGGAGTCGCGCCATACCTTGCTGCTGGTCGATGGTGTGCGATATGGGTCTGCGACCCTGGGAACGCCCTCATGGGAGAACCTGCCCTTACCCCTGGTCGATCGCATCGAGATTGTTCGCGGGCCTTTGTCGGGCTTGTATGGAAGCGATGCGGTGGGTGGGGTGATCCATGTCTTTACCCGCCGGGGTGAGGCGGGGCTGCACACCAATGCACAGATCACGATGGGGTCTCAGCGATACGGCCAAGCCGCGGCAGGCTTGTCATTCGGCCAAGGGGCTTGGGATGGCGCCGTGCAAGTTGAGCACACGCAGACGCGAGGTATTTCCTCGACCAATTCAAGGGAGCAGTGGGGATACTTCAACCCGGATCGCGATGGGTTCAGGCAGCAGGCGGCCAGCGCGCGACTGGGTCTGAAGCTGGAGGGAGGTTGGCGGATGGATGCCAACCTGTTGCGGTCTGACGGTGAGATTCACTTCGACGAAGGCCCTGTGGCAGACAGCCGCGGGAAGCTGGTGAGTGAGGTGATCGGGTTGACGGTTCAGGGAAAGTTCGCGCCGGACTGGACCTCAGTGCTTAGGCTGTCGCGCTCGACCGATGGCTTCAATACGTTGGTCAATGATGGCTCCTATGAATTGGGCAACACAGGGTCGGTACAGACGCAGATTACTTGGGAGAACAGCCTGGCTTCGTCCTTGGGTACGGTCTTGCTGTTGGCGGAGAGCACGCAGCAAAAAGTGACCCGCCCAGGTGACCCCTTTGAGGTTCCCCAGCGCACGATCAATGGTGTGGCGGCCGGGTTGGATGGCCACTATCAGGACCATGATTGGCAGGCCAATGTGCGCCATGATGAGAACTCTCAGTTTGGGGCGCAGACGAAGGGCACCTTGGGCTATGGCTACCGTTTTAGCCCAGCCTGGCGGGCCACGGCTGCGCTTGGAACCAGCTATGTGGCACCGAGTTTCAATCAGCTCTACTACCCTGGCTATGGCAACCCAGATCTTCTGCCTGAAGAGGGGAACCACAGGGAACTCGGTTTGCGCTGGGGGCAGGAAAATCAGCAGGTTAAGTTGGCCTGGTTTGACAATCGGATCCGTGGCTACATCAGCTCGGGGGCATCGCCTGTCAACATTCCGCGCACCCGGACTGAGGGGCTCAGCCTGTCGCATTCTTGGCGCACAGAGCAGGGTTCTCTCGTGTCGGCGCTGGAGCACTTGAACCCGCGCAATGTGACACCTGGGCCCGATGAGGGCAAGCAGTTGCCTCGTCGGGCACAGGACAGCCTGAAGATCTCTGCCGATGCGAATCGCGGAGCCTGGCAGTGGGGTGCTGATTACAGCGCCTATGGTCGCCGCTTTGATGATGTGGCCAACATGCAAAGGCTCGGCGGTTTCGCGACGCTGGATTTGCGCGCCGATTGGCGATTGGCTCCTTCGTGGACGCTGGGTTGGCGCTTGGCGAATGTTTTCGACAAGCAGTATGAAACCAACTACGGCTACAACCAATCGGGACGCGAGGCATTCATGACCTTGCGCTACAGCGGGCTGTGAGGATCAGGGCAGTAAGGCTCGGCGGCGAATGCCGTCGGGCCGCCACTGCAGCACCTCGGCTCGCGGAGCCTGGGCGCAGTCCATGTCCCAGTCGCTCAGCACGTGTTTGACCAAACCTGTGGCAAAAGACTCGCTGCTGGGGCGGTGGGTGTGGCCGTGAATGAGGATGTTGCAGCGTGATTGACGCAGCGCCTCCACGGCTGTGGGAAAGTCGATGTCGCACCAGTTGATGGGTTGGCTGCTTTGTTTGCGACGCTGGCTTTCTTCGCGGATGCTTCGGGCCTGGGCTCGCCGTTCATTGAGGGGGCGGCTGAGGAATTCACGTTGCCACTCAGGGCTGCGGACGAGCCTGCGAAATTGCTGATAGGGCTCGTCGGCCAGGCACCAGGCATCACCGTGGGTAAGCAAAATGCGCTGGCCCCACGCCACCATCACGGCAGGATCAGCCAGCAGCATCATGCCGCTGGCTTGGGCCATTTCAGTACCCAGCAAAAAATCTCTGTTGCCCGCCATGAAGGCCACGTTGCGCCGCTGGCTGGTTCCCACCAACAGGGCGGTGACCTCAGCCTCAAAGTCCGAGTGCCTGGCATCGTCACCCACCCACACTTCGAATAAATCACCCAAGATGACCAGGGCATCGGCGTGAGTGTTCGAGAGGTACTGGCGCAATGTCGTCAGTGTCTTGGGCAGCTCGGGCGCCAGGTGGAGGTCACTGATGAAGTCGACCTGGCTCCAATGGGCAGCAGCCTCCCAGACCTTTGCTGGCGAAGGCAAGGAGGTTGCAGTCATGTGCAAAAGAACAGGTCAGTCGATCACGACCTTGGTGATGACCACGTCTTCTGCGGGAACGTCTTGGTAGTGCCGAATGCTGGTTGTTTTGACGCGCTCAATGGCGTCCACCACTTCGGTCCCTTGCGTGACTTTGCCGAAGACAGCGTAGCCCCAGCCGCTGCTGTTCTCGGCCCGGAAATCCAGGAAGTCGTTGTCGGTGCTGTTGATGAAGAATTGGGCGCTGGCTGAGTGGGGCTCGTTGGTGCGCGCCATGGCCAGGGTGTATTTTTTGTTTTTCAAGCCGTTGTTGGCTTCGTTCTTGATGGTGGCTTCCGTGGGCTTTTGCTTCAAACCGGGCTCGAAGCCACCGCCTTGGATCATGAAACCCTTGATGACGCGGTGGAAGATGGTGCCGTCGTAGTGGCCTTTGCTGGCGTAAGCCAGAAAATTGGCGGTGCTCAGGGGGGCTTTCACGTCGTCGAGTTCGATGCTGATGACGCCGTGATTGGTATGGATTTGCGCGGTTTTGCTCATGTTGTTGTGTCGTGTCTAGAGAGAGATGGCCATGGGCCGGGATTACTTTTGAATACTGGCTTTTTGAATGATGACGGGCTTGAGGGGGACATCGCTGTACATCCCTTGGGTGCCCGTGGGCGTGGCGCGGATCTTGTCGACCACATCCATACCGGACACCACGGTTGCGAACACCGCATAGCCGTTGCCATCTCTGGATTGGGCAGCATTCAGGAAGTCGTTATTTTGTACGTTGATGAAGAACTGGGCAGATGCCGAGTTGGGATCGGGCTTGCGAGCCATGGCGACGGTGCCGCGGTCATTTTTGAGGCCGTTTTGGCTTTCAAGCGGTATCGTCGCACGGGTGGGCTTTTCTTTCAGGTCGGGGGTCATGCCACCGCCTTGAATCATGAAATTGCTGATGACGCGGTGAAAGACGGTGCCGTCGTAGTGGCCGTCCTTAACGTACTGGACGAAGTTTTCAACGGTTTTGGGCGCTTTGGCCGCGTTGAGCTCAATCACGATGTCACCCATGGAGGTGTTGAGCAATACCTTTTGAGCCCATGCACCTGATGAGGCGGTCATCAGGGTGACAGAGGCAACGACTCCGACGGCGTAGCGCGACATCCAACGATTGAAGTGATTCATGAGGAAAAATCCTTGTGGGCTGCAGTTGCGGGAGGATGAAAAAGGCGGCTCGAAGTGGCGTGGCCCCTTGCTGCGTTGGGGGGATGATCAGCCCATTCGACCGCATGGCTATACTTTCCAAGATTGTAGAGGCTGACCCGGACCCATTTTGCGCCGGTAGGCATCCCCCCCTTCCTCCTGCCTTCCATGACTTTGCGAATATTCAATAGCCTGTCTCGGCAGGTTGAGACTTTTCATTCCATCGAGCCTCAGCACGTGCGAATGTATGTCTGTGGCATGACGATTTATGACTACTGCCATATGGGGCACGCGCGGCTGATGATGGCCTTCGACGTGGTGGCTCGTTGGCTGCGTGCCCAGGGCTACAAGGTCACCTATGTGCGCAACATCACTGACATCGACGACAAAATCATCAAACGTGCCCTTGAGCGTGGAATCTCTATTCGTCAGCTCACCGACGAAATGACCCGAGCCATGCACGAGGACATCGCCGCGCTAGGCATTGAGCCGCCAACCCATGAGCCGCGCGCCACGGCGTATGTGCCGCAGATGCTCGACATGATCAGCCGGCTCGAGGCCAACGGGCTGGCCTATCGGGCGAGTTCGGGCGATGTGAACTATGCGGTTCGAAAATTTCCGCAGTATGGGCGGCTGTCGGGGAAGTCGCTGGACCAATTGCGCGCCGGTGAGCATGTGGCGGTGGACGACGGTAAACATGACCCGCTCGATTTCGTGCTTTGGAAGGCGGCCAAGCCCAGCGAGCCTCAAGATGCGAAATGGGACAGCCCCTTTGGGGTGGGGCGGCCGGGCTGGCATATCGAATGTTCGGCCATGGGGTGCGCTCTGCTGGGTGAACATTTCGATATTCACGGGGGTGGGCTCGACCTTCAGTTTCCCCATCACGAGAATGAAATTGCCCAGACCGAGGGGGCCACAGGTCGCCCTTGGGTCAATGTCTGGATGCACAACGGGTTCTTGAACATCGACAACGAAAAGATGTCCAAGTCATTGGGCAACTTCTTCACCATTCGTGATGTGCTGCAGCGCTATGACGGTGAAACCCTGCGCTTCTTCATGCTGCGCACCCACTATCGCAGCCCCTTCAACTTCAGTGATGTCCACCTGGACGATGCCCGTCAGGCGCTCAGAAGGCTCTACACAGCCTTGGAGGGGGTTGTTCCTGCAGGGGGCGAGCTGGACTGGTCGCATCCACAGGCCCAGCGTTTTTGTGCTGAGATGAACGAAGATTTCAACACGCCGGGTGCGTTCGCGGTGCTGTTCGAATTGGTCAATGAGCTCAATCGTCAGAAGTCTCCTGAGCTGGCCGCTCTGGTTCGTGGGCTGGGCGGCACGCTCGGTTTGTTGCAGCAAGAGCCTCGGCACTTTTTACAAGCTGGCCAGGCGGGCGGCCTGGGACAAGCCGAGATTGAGCAGGTCATTGCTGAGCGGGCAGCCGCCAAGCAGGCCAAAGATTTTGTCTTGGCCGATCAGTTGCGTCAGCGTTTGCTGGCGCAAGGGGTTGAGTTGAAAGACTCGTCGCAAGGCACCACCTGGGTGAGAGTCTGATGTCCAAAGGCCTCATTCATCCAGACGTGACCCCTGACTATTGGGATGAAGCGTGCAAGCACCTGGCCAAGCGCGACCGGGTGATGCGCAAGCTCATACCCATGTTTGGGGAGGCTCGCTTGCAAAGCCGCAGAGACCCTTTCACCACGCTGGCTCGGTCCATCGTTGGCCAGCAAGTGTCGGTGCAGTCGGCACAGGCCGTTTGGGACCGATTCGTGGCCTTAGGGGGCGCTGATTCCCGGCGGGTTCGCCCCGCGGCCGTCAC
>CANHBY010000080.1 GCA_947458895.1 Burkholderiales bacterium
CGAGCTGATGCTTGCTCAAACGCACTGCTCACAGTCACTTGCCCCATGAATTCAGGGGCACGGGTTCGCAACTGCTCAAGCACCTCGGCGCCTTGCTCCAGCCACTCATCGGCATCCATCACCAAGCGCCACGGGGCCTGCGTGAGCGCCAGCGCCGCATTGCGTGCGGCAGCAAAGTCGTCAATCCAATCGAAATGGGAAACCCTTGCACCGCAGGCCTTGGCCAACTCAACCGTGCGATCCGTGGAGCCGGTGTCGAGCAACACCATTTCATCGACCAGATGCCGAACACTGAGAAGACTGCGTTCAATGCAGCGCGCCTCATTGCGCGCAATCATGACCAGGGCAATAGGGTTCATCAAAGCCGCCTCGTGGCAAGGTTAATCAGTGAAGAAGCAAGTTCGATCGCTCGTACAGATCAACGATACACCGGCATTTGTTGGCTCAAGTTCAAACAATCCCCTATCAAGCCTGCTTATCTTTCGATCAGCGGCCTCGCTTTGAAAAATTGTCAAGTGCCACAAGCAATTTTTTGCTCAAGTTCTGGGCGCATCACGCCGATAAGTTCATCAACGCACTTGGAAATTTTCAGGTCGTGGTCCGGTTAGCCGGCCGAGGGTTGAACAGCGAATTGCTGCGCGACACAACGGTTGACTAGTGCGGGCGGCGCCGGTGAGCAAGGTGGTGTCACAAACCACGGCGGTTGCTGGCAAGCAAAGGTGACTGAAAAGAGCGCAATAGACCGCGCACTTGACAGTGACTGGCGTCTCACGCCGGCAGCTAGGCCGGGAGTCATTTCAACTGTAAGGAGTATTTATCATGTCAATGACCATCAACACCAACGTGGTTTCGTTGAATGCGCAACGCAACTCAGCCGCGTCGAAAGAGTCTCTTGCAACCTCCATGGAGCGCCTGTCCTCGGGGCTGCGAGTGAACTCGTCCAAAGATGATGCTGCAGGCCTGGCAATTGCAAACCGAATGAATGCGCAAATTAAGGGCATCAACGTCGCGATTCGCAATGCCAACGACGGCATTTCACTGGCTCAAACGGCCGAAGGTGCCTTGTCCACCATCACCGACGCGCTGCAGCGTATGCGTGAGTTGGCTGTGCAGGCTCAAAATGCCACCAACGGCACCACCGACCGCGCCAACCTCGACACGGAGTTTCAGGCACTGTCCAGTGAAATTACCCGAATCAAAGACCAGACCAAATTCAATGGCACCGCGATCGTGGGTGGCGGCGCTGGAGCACAAGTTTTCCAGGTGGGGGCCAACAACGCCGATACGGTGACTCTCACCACCACGGCCGTCACGACAGTGGGCGGCGGCCTGACGACCTCAGCCCTGGCCTCTACAGCGGTCGCGGCACTGGATACCGCACTGGACACCATCACGACCAACCGAGCCACTTACGGTGCAGCGATGAGCCGTCTCGAGATGACCATTCAGAATCTGAGCATCACCGGTGAGAACCAGTCAGCCGCCCGCGGTCGCATCATGGATGCTGACTTCGCTGCAGAAACTGCCAACCTCTCCAGGGCCCAGATCCTGCAGCAAGCCGGCAGCGCGATGGTGGCGCAGGCCAACCAATTGCCAAACCAGGTGATGTCACTGCTGCGTTAAAACACAGCAAACCCTCATGGCCGCCCTCGGGCGGCTTTTTTTTAGGATTGCAGTTCATGGCGCAAACCATCAGCACCAACATGGCATCGCTGAATGCGCAGCGGAACATACCAGCATCGCAGTCGTCACTGGCGACGTCGATGCAGCGCTTGTCCTCTGGGCTGCGAGTGAACTCGGCCAAAGACGATGCCTCGGGCCTGGCGATTGCCGACCGCATGAATGCTCAGATTCGCGGCGCCAACGTCGCGATCCGGAACGCGAATGACGGGATCTCTCTGATGCAAACCGCAGAAGGTGCGCTGGCCACGATCACCGATGCGCTGCAACGGATGCGTGAGTTGGCCGTGCAATCGCTAAATGCGACCAACACCACCTCTGACCGCGTCAACCTCATCACCGAATATCATGCACTGCGCTATGAGGTCACCCGCATCGCCACTGAAACCAAATTCAACGGTATTGCGATCGTGGGTACCGGAGCGGGGCTACAAACCATCCAGATCCAGGTGGGCGCCAACAACGGTGACACCATGCTTCTCACCACCGCGAACATCACCAACTTCTTCTCTGTCACTTCGGTGTACTCGGTAGAGCTGGCCAACTCGGCACTCTTGAGTCTCAACAACTTCATTGACAGGGTGACCACTCAACGTGCATGGTACGGTGCAGCCATGAGCCGACTGGAGTTCGCCATCTCCAACCTGCATATCACGTCTGAGAACCAAGCTGCAGCGCGCGGCCGGATCGTGGACGCTGATTTCGCTGCAGAAACCGCCAATTTGTCACGCGCACAGATCCTGCAGCAGGCAGGCAATGCGATGGTGGCACAGGCGAATCAATTGCCCCGGCAGGTGTTGCAGCTGTTGAAGGGCTAGTGTCGTATAAGGGCTCAAATGTCGTTTGATCGCGCCGCTATCAAGCCCGCTGGCTAGGCGCGACGAGGAGTCATAGCTTGGGCTATGACGACAAGAAGCAACGACGCCACCGAGCGCCAGAGCGCAGAACCCATAGCACTGCGTTGACGAACGTGCGGTTGGCCGCCCCTGTGCGCCCTGGGTCGCCTGCTTTGCCTGGCAGATCCTTCTTCAATCGCTCCCACTGCGCTTGCGTCAACTCGTATCGCCTGGGGTTGTTCATCCTGGATGGCTCTCCACAAATCCCGTAGCCTCTACTGAATGTCGATTCAGCCTAGCGGCCGATGGCATTGCCTTCAATTGATACCCACCGAATGCTGGGCTCATGAATGCCACCCAACCACAACGGGGAAAAAATGGCTGCTGAAACACCTTTTATTTGAACGACCCTGTCTTCCCAAGCTACCGAAAATGAACACAACAGGCCAAAGAATCTTCGGCTTGAAACCCTACGGCGGAGTCGCCGCAACTCTCGGTTCATTTAGGAGTGCAGATCATGGCGCAGACCATCAACACCAACACGGCATCGCTGAATGCGCAGCGGAACATGTCAGCATCGCAGTCGTCGCTGGCGACGTCGATGCAGCGCTTGTCCTCTGGGCTGCGAGTAAACTCGGCCAAAGACGATGCCGCGGGCCTGGCGATTGCCGACCGCATGAATGCTCAGATTCGTGGCGCCAACGTCGCGATCCGGAACGCGAACGACGGGATCTCTCTGTCGCAAACGGCAGAAGGTGCGCTGGCCACGATCACCGATGCGCTGCAACGCATGCGTGAGTTGGCCGTGCAATCGCAAAATGCGACCAACGGCACTTCTGACCGCGCCAACCTCGACACCGAGTATCAGGCGCTGGCCGCTGAGGTCACCCGCATATCCACTCAAACCAAATTCAACGGGACAGCGATCGTGGGTGCCGGAGCGGGGTCACAAACCTTCCAGGTGGGCGCCAACAACGGTGACACCATGGTTCTCATCACCACGAACGTCACCACCGGCTTCACACCCGGCGATGTGACAACGGCAGCGCTGGCCTCCACCGCAGTCAGCAACCTCGACACCATGTTGGACACGGTGACCACTCAACGTGCGAGCTACGGTGCAGCCATGAGCCGATTGGAGTTCGCCATCTCCAACCTTCAAATCACGTCTGAAAACCAAGCTGCGGCGCGCGGCCGGATCGTGGACGCTGATTTCGCTGCGGAAACCGCCAATTTGTCACGCGCACAGATCTTGCAGCAGGCAGGCAATGCGATGGTGGCCCAGGCGAACCAATTGCCCCAGCAGGTGTTGCAGCTGTTGAAGGGCTAGTGTCGTGTCAGGGCTGAGTCCCAGCCTGGCCGGGTTCTGACGGCTCTTTTATGACAAAGGGGGCATCCAGCGGGTGCCCCCTTGAAGTTTCTTTCCGAACAGGCCTAAAGTTTTTCCAGAAAGTGTCGAACACCTGAGGGCGAAAGAGGAGTTTTATATGGCCACCATCTCATCACCCGGCATAGGCAGCGGCCTCGACATCAACAGCATCGTGTCGCAGTTGGTTGCTGTCGAGCGAACGCCATTGAACAAGTTGAAAACAGCAGCTTCGGATTTGCAATCGAAGCTGTCAACCTATGGGCAAATCAAGGCGGCCATTTCCAACCTGCGTGATGCCGCCAATGTGCTGTCCAAGTCGGAAACCTGGGGCCAAACCTCTGCAACTACAACCGACAGCTCCTCAGTGGCCGTCATGACCTCCGCCAGCTCGTCCACTGGCACCTATTCACTGGAAATACAGCGTTTGGCCACGGCCCAAGCCAACAGCACCGTGGTCTACCCGTCGGCCGATTCGCTGGTGGGCGAAGGCACCCTTGTCATTGAAAAAGGTACGTGGTCAACCGACCAATCGAGCTTTACCGCAGGGTCTTCGGTTTCCATTCCGGTTGGTCCGCCCGCTCAGTCACTGGCCCAATTGCGCGACAAGATCAATGCCTCCGGGGCGGGTCTCGTGGCTTCTGTGTTGACCGATGCCAGCGGCTCGCGCCTGGTGTTCAAGGCCTCCGCCACAGGGGCTGCCAACGGCTTTCGTGTCAGCGTGAACGACTCTGACGGCAACAACAGGGACGGAGTGGGCCTATCGGCCCTGGCCTTTGACCCCTCGGCCGGTATTTTGACGATGGCACAGGCCATCTCTGCGGCCAATGCGGCAGCAACACTCAATGGCTTGTCGATCTCATCCGCCAGTAACTCCCTGGATGGCGTGATGGATGGCCTGAGCCTCACTCTGGGCAAGGTCACCACTGCGCCGGTACAAATCACCACCAGCCAAAACAATACAGGCATCCGAAAGTCGCTGGATGACTTTGTCACCGCCTACAACTCCTTGAACACCATGTTGGCGGATCAAACCAAGTATGACGCTACAAGTAAGAAGTCCAGTTCGCTACAAGGTGACAGCACTGCCATCGCCATTCGATCGCAAATGCGCAATCTACTGGCGGGTACCAGCGGCGCCTCCAGCACCTTCAGCCGCCTGTCGGAAGTAGGTTTCGATGTTCAGCAAAACGGCTCCATCAAAATCAACGAAACCAAGCTTAACGCGGGCCTGACCAATGTCACCGAGATGCGCAAGCTCTTCGGAAACATAGATACCACCACAGCGTCCAATGAAGGCATCGCCACCCGAATCAGGCGTACAGCCGAAAAATTGGTCGGGTTTGAGGGCGCGATCAGCAACCGAACCGATGGGTTACGCAAGCTGGTTGACAGGAACACAGATAAGCAAAGCGCCCTCGAGGACCGTGTCGCCATGTACGAGAAGCGTTTGCGCCAGCAGTACACCGCCCTGGACGCGAAGATGGGTGAGCTCAATGGGCTTCAAGGCTATGTGACGCAGCAGTTTTCCCAGAATAGCAATAACAACTGAGTTCAACAGAACCTTCACCCCAGATGGCCGCTGATGCGGCCATCTTTTTTTGACCCCGTCAATCAGCTCAGAAAGCCTCATCCATGGCCCGCCCTTTGGCCCTTGCTGAGAGCGATATTCGTGCGCAGGCCATCGCGCTGACTTGAGCCTTGAAGGCCGTTAAAAACCCATGTCAAAAAGGTTCATTCAGAAGCTATCCATGGCTCAAGTCGGGTATCAAAAAGCCGATATTTCAAGTAAGTCCACAGTCATTAAAGAAAGCAGTGACCATGTTCGCAAACGCAGCCCCCCGCAACATGCAAAGTAATTTCACCAATGCCTACCGCGAGGTTGGCGTTCAAACCGGCGTGTCGAGTGCCTCGCCCCACCAGTTGGTATTGATGCTCTTTGACGGTGTCCTCGAGAATATCTCTTTGGCTCGCGGTGCCATTGCAGCGCGCCATATCGAGGCGAAATGTACAGCGATAAGTCGTGCGGTGCGCATCGTCGATGAGGGCCTCAAAGCCAACCTGAATCTTCAGCAAGGCGGCCCGCTGGCCCAAGACCTGAATGCACTCTACGGCTACATCACGCTGCGCCTCACACATGCCAACCTCAGCAATGATGTAGCCGCACTCGAAGAGTGCGTGCGCTTGATCGAGCCGCTCCGCAGCGCCTGGATTGGGATCAGTTCCTCACAAGCCTTGTCAGCCTCATGAGAAACCCCTCACCCCGTCTCCGTTCACCCCAAACGCCGTACACCATGAACGAATCACTACTCAACTACTACGAAGCCATCGAGCAAGCCAGCCAGACGATGCTTGAGGCCGCACGCCAGGGCAACTGGAACGAGGTCGTCAAACTGGAAGGCGCTTGTGCCTTGCTCATTTCCCAACTTCGCCACGCCGCTGCCCAACGACAACTCGGGCGAGAAGAATCGCAACTGAAGTCGCGCATCATGCAGCGGATTCTGGTGAATGATGCCGAGATCCGGAACCTGGCTGAGCCCTGGTTAGAGGATTTGGAAGGTATGCTGTCTGGGCGATCTAAAACACTGCACTGAAAGGCGACTGAGCCTGTGGAGAC
>CANHBY010000081.1 GCA_947458895.1 Burkholderiales bacterium
GCGGCTCTTTGAGTCACCCCGGCTCAGCAGCTGAACATGCGGCTGCGCGTTTGGAACACCGGCCGCCAACGGCGTTTGAAATGAGCAAATGCCGCGTGATCAATTCATTGGCCTTGCTCTGCTTGGGCATGTTGAGCGCGTGTGGCGGGGGGGTCTATCTTGAGCTAGGAGACGACCCCAACCACATGCCTCCCTCGGTCAGTTTGGTGAGCAGTGTCACAGAGATTTATGCCGGCCAAACCCTTCGGCTGGCGGCTGCGGCGACCGCCGCCAGAACCAACCGCATCAACGTGGTCACCTTTTATCGCTGGGATGGCAACATCGCCGTGCAGCTTGGCTCTGATCCACAGGCACCTTACGAGATGGCCGCCACAGCCCCCACCGATGGCAGAGCCAGCGTCAGCTACTTCGCACGCGCTTGGGATGACTCAGGCGATGTGGGGGAAAGCCAGACCGTCACGGTATCTGTCTGGCCCTGAGCGCCCACACCGGCAGGCGGCAGACACAGATCTCGCCCCCGCCACATCACCCTCGCTGGGTATCAACCCCAACCCCACGCGCCCATATCGCCCGCAGACCCATCCAAGGGATCAGGGCGCGACCGCACATGGCCAGGACACCCCCAGCAAATCAATACGAAGCACTCAAAATGAGGCCTCCCAGCGACACATCCGCACATCAGCTTAAAAGAATGCGCTGTTCTCCTATGAAGAAGCCTTCTCAATAGGGTGTACAGGGATTACTATTCGCTCCGCACGGTGCCTGAGAGAACAGAGAGTTCATGCGGCCCTCACCCAGCCCGGCACATCAACAACTACTTGATGGAGAGATTCAAAATGGCAACTGCGAAAAAGGCCACCCCGGCCACCAAAACGACCCCCGCTAAGACGGCCGCCCCTGCTGCGAAAAAGGCAGCTCCCGCGAAACGTACTCCCAATGCGGCCTTCATGAAGGCCCTGACGCCAAGCCCTCAGTTGGCCGCCGTGATTGGCGCTCAACCGTTGCCCCGCACGGAAGTTACGAAGAAGATCTGGGAGTACATCAAGGCTCACAAGCTGCAAGATGAAGCGAACAAGAGAAACATCAACGCTGACGCCAAACTGAAAGAAATTTTCAAGAAGCCTCAAGTCTCGATGTTCGAGATGACCAAACTGGTCAACAGCCATCTGTCGTAATTGGTTGTGGCACTCCCAAAAACCGGTGCAACTGCACCGGTTTTTTTTCGTCCTGTTCAGCGGCCAGCGCCATGCAGAAGAAAGAAACGGCTGATTCCAAAGGCGATCAAACCTTGAACCGCGTGCTCCTGGTGCTGTTGCCTTTTGCGATGGCTCATTTTGCGTCGTACCTCTACCGCACGGTGAATGCGGTGGTGTACCCCGATCTGGCGCGTGATTTGGGTTTGGCTGCCGACAATTTAGGCTTGTTGACCAGCGCTTATTTTTTGGCTTTTGCGGCCGCTCAACTTCCCATTGGGATGGCGCTGGATCGTTTTGGGCCGCGCTGGGTGCAGGTGCCCTTGTTGTGCGTAGCAGCCACCGGCGCCATGTTGTTCGCCCGAGCGAACTCGCTGGGTGAGCTGGTACTTGCGCGCGGTTTGATTGGCCTGGGGGTGGCAGGCTCACTCATGGCCTCGATCAAGGCGTGCTCGTTGTGGTTGCCGCCAAAACGTTTGCCCCTGGCAACGGCTGTGCTGTTGTCGGTGGGTGGGCTGGGCGCCATGGCATCAACCACGCCGATGCAGTTCGCCTTGACGCATACCGATTGGCGAGGCGCATTCCTCATCATGGGGGCCGGTACGCTGTTGATCAGTGGGTTGATTTTTTCGTTCGTGCCTGAGCACCCTTCAAAACAAAAGACGACGCTTAAAGAGGCGGTCGGTGCCGTCGGGCAGCTGTACAGCGTGTGGTCTTTCTGGCGGCTGGTGCTTTATGTTTTGGTTTCTCACGCCACGTTCATGGCGGTGCAGGGCCTGTGGATGGGGCCTTGGTTGCGTGATGTCGGGTACCTGGCACGCGCCGATGTGGCCAGTGCTTTGTTTGCAGGCAGCGTGGGCATGGTGGCTGGGGCGCTGGGCTTTGGGTGGCTGACCGATGTGCTGAGTCGGCGAGGAATTCAGCCGCTGTTTGTCTGCGGTCTGGGGACCTGCATTTTTGGGTTGACTCAGGCCCTGATGGTGTGGGCGGTGCCGGTGGCGCCGCTGCTGATCGCCGTGGCCTTCAGCTTCTTTGGTGCAGCGACCATGATGAACTACGCCATCATTGCGCAGAGCGTGCCGTCGCATCTCACAGGTCGGGTCAGCACCTCGTTCAACCTGGTGGCTTTTTTGCTGGCCTTTGTGTTGCAGTGGGGGCTGGGGGAGATCATCAATCAGTGGCCGGCCACGGAGGGCCATTACCCCTTAGTGGCTTATCAGGTGGGGTTGGGTGTGATTCTGGCCTTGCAAATTCCGGGCATGTTGCTGTGGCTCAGCTTTCGCTCGTGGCGGCGCAAGAGCTGACCCACCGCACCGGTATCACACCGGCTTCACACTGACCGAAGCAGCTTGGCCAGATAGCGGCCGGTATGGCTTGTGTTGTGGGCGGCCACAGTTTCGGGGGTGCCGGCCACCACCACCGATCCGCCACCGAAGCCGCCTTCGGGGCCCATGTCGATCAGCCAGTCTGCGGTCTTGATGACGTCGAGGTTGTGCTCAATCACCACCACGGTGTTGCCGGCATCACGAAGTTGGTGGAGCACCTTGAGCAGCAGGGCGATGTCGGCAAAGTGAAGGCCGGTGGTGGGCTCGTCCAGAATGTAGAGCGTTCGGCCGGTGTCTCGTTTGCTGAGCTCGAGCGCCAGCTTGACGCGTTGGGCTTCGCCGCCGCTGAGGGTGGTGGCGCTTTGCCCCAGGCGCACATAGCCCAGGCCCACATCGAGCAGGGTCTGGAGCTTTCGGGCGATAGAGGGCAACGCACTGAAAAAGGTGTGGGCGTCTTCGATCGTCAAGGAGAGCACATCGTGAATGGTCTTGCCTTTGTAGAAGACTTCCAGGGTTTCGCGGTTGTAGCGCCGGCCTTGGCAGACATCACAAGGCACATACACGTCAGGCAGGAAGTGCATCTCGACCTTGATCATGCCGTCGCCCTGGCAAGCTTCGCAGCGCCCCCCGGCCACGTTGAAGCTGAAGCGGCCGGGCTCGTAGCCGCGCTCGCGGGCGGTGGGCACCTCGGCAAACAGTTCTCGAATGGGCGTGAACAGGCCGGTGTAGGTGGCCGGGTTGCTGCGGGGGGTGCGGCCAATGGGGCTTTGGTCGACATTGATGACTTTGTCGAAGGCCTGCAGGCCGAGCATCTCATCAAAGGGCTCTGGCCTCAGGTGGCTGCCATAGAGCTTGCGAGCAACAGCCGCATACAGGGTGTCATTGACGAGGGTGCTTTTGCCTGAACCTGAGACACCGGTGACGCAAGTGAACAGCCCCACGGGAATGTCCACCGAGACATGCTGAAGGTTGTGGCCACGCGCACCGACGATGCGCAGCCAGCCCTCAGGCTCAGTGCCAGCCAGGGGGGGCGGCTTGACGCGTCGCTTGGGCACTTCAATGCGCAGCGAACCACCCAGGTAGCGGCCGGTGAGCGAGGCTGGGTCGGCCATGACCTGAGCGGGGGAGCCCTGAGACATCACGCGGCCGCCATGAATGCCAGCACCAGGGCCCATGTCGATGACGTGATCAGCGGCGCGGATGGCGTCTTCATCGTGCTCAACCACGAGCACAGAGTTGCCCAAATCACGCAGGTGGCGCAGTGTGTCGATGAGGCGTTCGTTGTCGCGCTGGTGCAGACCAATGCTGGGCTCATCGAGCACATACATCACACCACTGAGGCCCGAGCCGATTTGGCTGGCCAGGCGAATGCGCTGCGCCTCGCCGCCGCTGAGGGTTTCGGCACTGCGCTCCAGGCTCAGGTAGTTCAGGCCCACATCGTTGAGGAACTGCAAACGAGCGCGAATTTCCTGGATGACCTTGGCGGCAATATCAGCCTTGGCGCCTCGGAGCTTCAAGCCTTGAAAGTAACGTAAACACTCGCCCAGCGTGAAGCGCGCCACGCGGTAAATGGGCTCACCTTGTTCAGCCGATTCGCCTTGTAAAAACACATGGCGCGCTTCGCGCCGCAGCCGGGTGCCTTCGCAGTGGGGGCATGGCTGCACGCTTTGAAAGCGGGCCAGCTCTTCGCGCACCGTGGGTGTATCGGAGTCGCGGAATCGGCGCTCGAGGTTGGGCAAAATGCCCTCAAAGGGCGCAAGCCGCTTCACGCTTCGGCGGCGCGGCTTTCCGTCTTTGCCAGTGGACTCGACTTGGTCGATGAATTCAATTTTTTGCTCACCGGAGCCATAGAGCAACACCTGGCGAACGGGCTCGGGCAGGTCATCAAAAGGGGTCTCGACATCAAAGCCCAGATGCTTGCCCAAACATTCGAGCATCGCAAAACTGGCTGGGTTGCGGCGGTCCCAACCCTTGACGGCGCCGCTGGCCAAGCTCAGAGACGGGAAGGCCACCACGCGCTGCGGATCAAACACCGTCACATGGCCCAGGCCCTCACAGTGCGTGCAAGCACCCACGGGCGAGTTAAAAGAAAACAGCCGCGGCTCAAGTTCGCTCAGGGCATAGCTGCAAATGGGGCAAGCGAAGCGGCTCGAAAACCAGTGGCTGGCCTGGCTGTCCATCTCGAGGGCCAGGGCGCGGCCGTCAGCCAGGCGCAGTGCGGCCTCGAAGCTCTCGGCCAGGCGTTGGCGCAGCGCGGGGTTGTCGTGGGTGACCTTGACGCGGTCAATCACGACATCGAGGTTGTGCTTTTCGTTCTTCTTCAGGGGAGGCAGATCATCCACCTCGACCACTTGGCTGTTGATGCGAAAGCGCACATAGCCTTGGGCCTGCATGTCGGCGAACCAATCGACAAACTCACCCTTGCGCTCGCGCACCACGGGGGCCAGCACCATCAGCTTCGTGCCCTCAGGCAAGGCCAACACGGCGTCCACCATCTGGCTCACACTTTGGGCCTGCAAGGCGAAGTGAGAATGGTCGGGGCAAAACGGCGTGCCTGCGCGAGCGTAGAGCAAACGAAGGTGATCGTGAATTTCAGTGACCGTGCCCACGGTGGAGCGTGGGTTATGGCTGGTGGCTTTTTGCTCGATGCTGATCGCAGGCGACAGGCCTTCGATGGCGTCCACATCGGGCTTGTCCATCAACTGCAAAAACTGCCGCGCATAGGCAGAGAGGCTTTCGACATAACGCCGGTGGCCCTCGGCATACAAGGTGTCAAATGCCAGGCTGGATTTGCCTGAGCCACTCAAGCCCGTGATCACCACAAGCTGGTTGCGAGGGATGTCGAGGTCGATGTTTTTGAGGTTGTGGGTGCGTGCGCCGCGGATGCGAATCAAGGATCGCTCGGCAGACAAGGGAGAAGCATCGTCAGATGGGGTCATGTGAATCAGTGCCGTGTTTCGATGGCCAATTGCCGACGCTGAGCCTCGATGCTGCGCAAGCGCGAGTCAATCACCGACAGCTCAATGAAGTCGCCGGGCTCGCCACGCGGCATGCGCTGCGCGGCGCGCAGGCGGTCCACGGCGCCATCCCAGTCGCCCGAAGCGTAGTGGGCCTCGGCTTCGGCACGAACTGATCGCAGCGGCTGGCCCAAGGCACCCCATAAAGCCCCCAGGGCAGCCCACGCGCCCGCATCCATGGGCGAGTTAGTCACCCAGGCCTGGAGATCCTCTGCGACACGTCGGGGTGCCAAATCACCTGGGGCCTTGGAGGGGCCCGAAGGTTTCGCACTCAGCAAGCCCACGGCCACCTGAGCGCTGAGGATCATGGCAGGCCGGCTGGGCTCAGCAGCATAGGGCTGCAGTGCTGTTGCCGCCGCAGGCCAATCACTTCGGTCCACCAAAGACTGCACGCGCAGCATCGTCAACAAGCGATCAGCTCGGGGCTCTTTTTGAGCCTGCGGACGCAACAGCTCTGCGGCCTTGGTCCAGGCTGCGTCAGCCTGTGGCCACTCTTTCAAAAGGGTAGAGGCCAGGGCGGCGCTGTAGGCCGCCTCGAGCCACTCGGTAGTGTCCTTGCCATTGCCTTCCTTGGCCAGTGCCTGCCATCGACGCAGGGCCTCCGCCCGGGAGTCCATCAACACACGTGCCCGAGCCCTGATGAGCGCGTGCTCCAGGCGGCCTGCAGTCTGCGCGCTGGGCACCACAGCGGCGCCCATGCGCGAGCGCGCTTCACCGATGCGCGCGGCATTCAAGGGATGGGTGCGAAGGTAAGGAAATGCGCCAGCGTCATTCAAGCGTGAGGCTCGCTCCATCTTTTCGAACATCGCGGCCATGCCACTGGGCGCATAGCCTGCGCCTGTCAGCACTGAAAAACCGATCCGGTCGGCCTCACGCTCCATGTCTCGCGAAAAATTCAGGGTGCCCTGAATGGAAGACGCCTGGCCCCCC
>CANHBY010000082.1 GCA_947458895.1 Burkholderiales bacterium
AGCTGCTTTGTTTGTTTGTCTGATGGCGATGTTTGGTTTTCTGATCAGGCGCGTGACGAACCCCGAAAAACAGGTTGCAATCTTGCGAGAAGGGTTGCGGGCTGATTTCGAGAAGCTGGAGTCGAGGCTGCGTATGGACGTGCAGGAGAGCTCCAGGTCGAATCGGCAGGAGATTCTTGCCACCCTGAGTCAGTTTCAGCAAACACTGCTGAACCAAAGTGGGGATGTAGCTCGTACGCAAAATGATCAAATTGATTCATTCAGGACTCAGCTTGGCACTTTTCAGCAGCTGCTGAGCCAGTCGTTTCAGGAGATGGGGGGCTCGTTGGCACAACAAGCTTCTTCAGGCCGAGAAGGGTTAGATATGGCACTGAAGGGGCATGCGGAGTCTGGGGCTCTTTCGCAGCAAAGGTTTGCGGAGATGCTGACTCAGCGATTGGAAGCGCTGGCTGAGGGCAATGAGCGACGTTTGGCTGAGGTTCGTACAACGCTGGAGCGTCAACTGTCGGCATTGCAGCAGGGCAATGAGCACAAGTTGGAACAGATGCGCGCGACCGTGGACGAAAAACTCCACGCCACATTGGAGCAGCGGCTGGGCGACAGCTTTAAGCATGTTTCGGACCGCCTTGAACAGGTTCACCGTGGCTTGGGTGAGATGCAGAACTTGGCCAAGGATGTAGGTTCTTTGAATCGTGTTCTCAACAACGTCAAGACACGCGGCGTATTCGGGGAGGTGCAGCTCTCACGCTTGCTCGAGCAGGTGTTTACGTCGGACCAATATGGCACGAACATCGAGGTGGTACCGGGTACCGGGCGGCGGGTTGAGTTTGCAATCAAGTTGCCAGGTCGGCAGGACTCTGGGGTGCCTGTGTGGCTGCCGGTGGATGCGAAGTTTCCTCGCGAAGACTACGAGCGGCTGCTAGAGGCGCAGGATCGGGCGGATCCGGTGGCCTCAGAGGTGGCGGCCAAGGCGATGGAAATGGGGTTGAAGCGTCAGGCGGCTGAGATCAGAGCGAAGTATGTTTCGCCCCCGTACACCACTGATTTCGCGATACTTTTTGTGCCAACCGAGGGGCTGTATGCGGAGGCATTGCGCAGGCCAGGGCTCGTGGAGTTCATGCAGCGGGAGCATCGAATCATGGTGACTGGGCCCACCACATTGCTGGCTACGCTGAATAGCCTGCAAGTTGGTTTCCGAACACTGGCGCTTGAGCAGCGCTCGGTGGAGGTGTGGGATTTATTGGGGGCCGTCAAGACAGAGTTTCACAAGTTTGGTGAGGTTCTGGCCAAGACCAAGAAGAAACTTGATGAGGCAAGCTCGGTGATTGAGTCTGCTGAGCAGCGGACTCGTGTCATGGGACGCCGCCTCAAGTCTGTGGAGGCCTTGACCGAGGACCGGGCCACAGCTCTTCTTGCTGGGGACGGGGCTTCAGGGGAATGGGTCGGCGATGGGGTTGATCGGCCGATAGAATCAGCGGAATCCTGAGGCTAGCGGCTGTTATTCGGCAGTGCGTGGCGCGAGGCCCGGATAAAATCTTCATCATTTGCAACACCCACATCAATCACTGACATGAGCCTGAACAACGTCACCCCTGGCAAGAACGCGCCCGATCAATTCAATGTGATCATCGAAATCCCGATGAATTCGGACCCCATCAAGTACGAGGTCGACAAAGAAACTGGCGCTATTTTTGTGGATCGTTTCATGACGACTGCGATGCATTACCCTTGCAACTATGGCTATGTGCCCCAGACTCTGGCGGATGATGGGGACCCAGTGGATGTACTGGTGATGACGCCTTTTCCCTTGACACCGGGGGTTGTGGTGACTTGTCGGCCCATCGGCATGCTGAACATGGATGATGAGGCGGGTGGTGATGCCAAGTTATTGGCTGTGCCTCTCGACAAGATACTGCCGATCTATGCCCATGTGCAAAAGCCTGAGGATCTGAATGAGTTGAGCCTCAAACAAATTCAGCATTTTTTCGAGCACTACAAGGACTTGGAGAAGGGCAAGTGGGTCAAGGTCAAGGGCTGGGAGGGCCCTGATGCAGCGCGGGCTGAGGTGGCGAAGGGAATCGCAGCCTACAACCAAGCCAATCGGTGATAAAAGTAGCCCAGTGATTGGGCCTTTGGAAGGCGATTGAGGCCCTTTGATGATCGGATCGTCAAAGGGGTGCTCTCGCGAACGGCACATAATGGCTGTGCTGCGGTGCTTTTACTCGGCGTTTAGGGGTCATCCATGAAGCTCATCACTGCAATTGTGAAACCGTTCAAGTTGGAAGAGGTGCGTGAAGCCTTGGCGGAGGTTGGCGTCACGGGGCTGACTGTCACGGAGGTGAAGGGTTTCGGGCGCCAAAAGGGGCACACGGAGCTTTACCGGGGCGCAGAGTACGTGGTGGATTTTCTGCCCAAGGTCAAGATTGAGGTGGCGGTCAAGGATGCCGAAGTTGAGCGAAGCATTGACAGCATCGTCAAGGCCGCCAAAACCGGAAAAATTGGCGATGGGAAGATTTTCGTAACCAACATTGAACAGGTCCTCCGGATTCGGACCGGCGAGACCGGTGACTCTGCTGTTTAGTTTGGGTGGTATCGGTTTTTATGCCGGTTTTTGAGAGGGGGTCAGGTCCTGCCGGTGTGCTCTTTGACCCAATGACCCACGAGAAGCGCTGCCGGGTAGAACACCTGCTCTTCAACGGTGGCATGGTGCATCAGTTGCCCTGCAAACTCACAGGTGGCTGTGTCCCCAGCGGTTTCGCCTGCTGCAAGTAACTCTTGCAGGACCCCGAAGATCTTTTGATGCTCGGCCAACATGCCTGGCAGTTCAATTTCTAGTTGATCGGTCAGCTCGAGTACGCCAGACATCTCTGGCGAAAATTTGCCCCCGGCCAAGGCTGGGAGAAGAACCAAAGGGGGCAAAGCAAAGAGCTCCTCTTTTGTGAAATGTGGGTCCATCAGCTTGGCAAGTTTGTTCGCTACACGCCCGACTGGACCTGGCACTTTTGTTGCCAACACCAAGCGACTATGCAAGGCCTCATGCTCCTGAACCAATGGCGTGGGAATTCTGAATTGCATGGAACTCACCCCAGAACAATGTCTGATGCGGCAGCTTTCGCGCTTGTACGGAAAGCTTGTACGGCAAGCAACCTGGTCATCATCAGCTCAGCATGAACCATTGATCTCCAAGCCAACTGATCAAAGTCAATAAGGCTGAATCTCGGGGCAGGTTAAGGTGGTCAGTTCACGGTGCTGACCTTGTCTCAGCTGGCTCACTTGCTGGCCATTCGCTCTGAAACCTCTTCGCTCTGGAATTTGGGGCTGTTGACCAACAAGCCCTTGCTGGGTGCCTTGCTGCTTAGCTTCGGGCTGCAAATGGCAACGGTGTATGTTCAGCCCCTCAACCCCCTTTTTAAAACCCACCCTTTGACACAGGCAGAACTCGGAATTTGCATGGCATCAGCCTGTGTGGTGTGGATCGCCGTGGAGCTTGAAAAGCTGTGGCGCCGCAGGCACCGATGAGATAGGGCCCATAAGCAACTTCACCCACCCCAGAGCCAACGGCCCAGCTTAAAGCCAAGCATGGTGAAGGCCAACGCACCCGCTACATGAATCAGTGTGTGGGCCGCAGCGAGGCCGAACTCACCTCGCTGTAAAAGAGACAAGGACTCTGCTGAAAAGGCGGAGACGGTGGTCAATCCACCCAGAAAACCAGTGATACACAACAGGCGCAGCACCTCATGGGGCGAGCGCTGGAACCAGACCATCGACAAACCGATCAGCAAGCCACCAGCGCAGTTGACGAACACCGTACCCCAGGGGACCCAACTGCCCGGCTGAGACAGCACAAGCCCTGCCATCCAACGCAACACAGCGCCCAATGCCGCCCCGAGAGCCACAGCGAAGAGGTTCAGGCTGGTTAACGTGATCATGTGGGCTTCAATGTGACGGGGCTTGAAAATGCGGGAGGTGGCGTGAGCGGTTGGTTGAATGCAGTCCATCGGGCGAGGGCTTGAGCATCTTCGAGGCGGGCCTCGACCCAATAGTCACCGTCGGCGCGATGCTCCTTTTTCCAGAAGGGGGCTTGTGTCTTAAGGTGATCCATCAAGAACTCGCAAGCCTCAAAGGCCGGACCGCGGTGCGGGGCTGCGATGAGCACGAGCACGATGTTTTCTCCGGCATTCAGGCGCCCCACCCTGTGCACGACACGGGCAGCATGGATATCGAAGCGCTCTATCGTTTCGTTGATCACCGCTTGGATGACGGCCTCGGTCATGCGGGGGTAATGCTCGATGGTCATGGCAGACAGGGCCTGACCTTGAGACACGCCGCGCACAAGGCCGACAAAACTAACGATAGCGCCTGTGCCGGGGCGCTGTGCTAACAGCTCACGCTGCTCGGCCAGAAGATCAAAATCATCGGCCTGTATGCGAACTGTGGGACTGTGCATCGTTCAACCGCCAGTGACTGGAGGGAAAAAAGCGACCTCAGCGCCCTCCGTGAGCAAGGTGGTATCAGGACACATTGTGAGGTTCAAAGCGCAGCGCACCGTGCGATCAGCCGACAGCGCATGAGCGTGCCGGGGGCTGCTGGCTACCAGCTGACTTCGCAACGCGGCAATGGTGGCGCCGTGCTCCACACATACAGGCTCGAACTCTCCCAGAGCCTCTCGGAGTGCCGCGAAATAGCGCACCTGCACGGACAGGGTCATGCCATGCCCCAAGCCTGGAGGGGCAGGTAATCAACGAGATCGCCGGTGCGAATGGCGTTGCCTGGTGGGTTGTCGACCACACCGTCAGCCCACACCACCGAGCTCAAGACCGCCGAGCCCTGGTTGGGAAACAGGACCAAACTGTCACCCTGTCGACGCACACGCAAGAACTCACGCCGTGAATCGGGCCGGGGCCATTCGAACCCAGCGCTCAGACGGATGGGAGATGGGTACAACTCACTGGCGCCCTGCAAGCGTTTCAAGAAAGGATGAACCATCAAGAGGCAGGTCACGAAACTGGAGACAGGGTTACCAGGCAGGCCAATGAACCACGCTGAACCACCGCTCACCCGCGACACACGACCGAACGCCAAAGGCTTGCCAGGCTTGATCGCGATCTGCCAGTGGTCCAGATGGCCCTCAGCGATCAGCGCGGCCCGGAGGTGGTCTTCGTCACCGACCGAGACACCACCGCTGCTGATGATCAGATCATGATGTTCAGCCGCATTGCGCAGCGCGCGGCGTGTGGCTTCGAGCTGGTCAGGCACTGAGCCACCATCGGTGCATACGGCGCCAAGTGACTCGAGCTGCGCACGGAGCATGTCGCGGTTGGCGTTGTAAATAGAGCCGGCACGCAAGGGCTCGCCGGGTGGGGTCAGCTCATCACCGGTACTTAACAACAGCACCCGCGGCCGCTGTGCCACAAGCAGCTGGGCTACACCGACGGATGCCGCGAGACCTAAGGCCTGAGGCGTCAACCGGGCACCACGGCTCAGCACAACCGCACCTTCGGCCATGTCTTCTGCACACCGACGAATGGCTTGGCCTGAACGCGCTGGCGTGTTGATTTGAACCTGCTCGTTGGTCCATTCGCAGTGCTCTTGCATCACGACGGCGTCAGCCCCCGACGGCAAGGGAGCGCCGGTGAAGATTCGCGCCGCGGTGTGGGCCTGCAGAGCCGAGCCCACCTGCCCTGCGGCGATGCGCTGGGAAATGGGCAAGCGAACACCAGGAGCCGCTACATCCACAGAGCGAACGGCGAAGCCATCCATGCCGGCATTATCCCAGCTGGGCACATTCACACGGGCTCGAATGTCTTCAGAAAGAACGCGACCACAAGCCTTGTGCAATGGCACTGTTTCAACGGGCCATTGAGCGGCATCACTCAAGGCAGACAGCACACGTGCACGGGCTTCGTCCAGGCTCAGCATGATGAAAAATGCCCCATGGATGCGGCCACCCCCAACAAACTCACTCAGTGCCCAACGTGGGCCGCCACATAGGTCTTGACCTGGGCGGTGTCCACCGGCATGACCACGAAGCGCTTGGGCAAGTCTTCCAGGCCTTTGAGGGACTCGGGACGCGGCACGCTGAGCCCGGTGGCTTCCACAATGGTCTGTTCGAACTTGACAGGCAGTGCGGTCTCCAGAACGATCATCGGCACACCTGGCTCCAGGTGCAACATCGCGACCCTGAGGCCATCCGCCGTGTGAGGGTCGATCATGATGTGGTGTTGCTCCCAAGTGGAGCGAATGGTGTCGAGCCGGTTTTGATGGCTGCTGGCACCCGAGGCAAAGCCAAACTGAGGCAAGCGCTGCACTGTTTCGGTGGGCAGACTGAAGGCGCCGCGCTGGTTCAATTCAGGCCCGAACAGACGCGCCACCTCAGCAC
Organism: Burkholderiales bacterium; assembly: GCA_947458895.1. Taxonomy (GTDB): domain Bacteria; phylum Pseudomonadota; class Gammaproteobacteria; order Burkholderiales; family Burkholderiaceae_C; genus CANHBY01. The sequence continues at coordinate 6,380 of CANHBY010000082.1, forward strand.
CGTCACGGTTCAAGAGGTCGAAAATAAAGCGCTCGAAATTAGAGGCCTTAGAGATGTCCATGGAGGGACTCG
>CANHBY010000083.1 GCA_947458895.1 Burkholderiales bacterium
GAGGCTCCATGGGCAACGAGCGAAGCCCATTCGTCCCTTTGCTTTCTGGCATCAGCAAGGCTCACGTCTGGGTAGTTTCCGATGGTCAGAGGTGGCTGGCGAACGCCAAAGAGCTGGTAGCGATACCGCCAGATTTTGGCGCCGCTCGGCATAACTTCGATCAGCAACCCACCTGTGTCACTGGTTCGGTAGCGAGTCGCTTTGGGCTTGAGCGACTTGATTTTGGTGTCGGTAAGTGGGGTAGCTTGACGAGGCATAAGGCATCCTTTGGTACACGCAAATGCGATGAAACCGCTGCGTGTACCCACTAGTGTACCTAAACAAGCCTGATGTCAATAGACCTCAATGGATAAATATGGAGTCTAAGTTGTTGTTTTAATTGGATTATTTTTACACTGCCGGATAGCACCGGGTAGTCTCGGATAGGCAATCACTTTCCGATGCAAAACCTGCCAAAGATTTCGCCGAGCAAATCATCGGCCGTGAATTCGCCCACGATGCTGCCCAGCGCCTGCTGGGCCAGGCGCAGTTCCTCCGCCATCAAGTCCAGGGCCAACTGCGCGGCTTGCAGATGGGCTTGAGCCAAGGCAAGGTGCTCTTTGGTGCGCTGCAAGGCCGCCACATGCCGGCTGCGCGCGGTGTAAACCCCCTCGGGCCACGCCTGCCAACCGGCCAGGCTCAAAAGGCGCTGCCGCAAGGCTTCCAGGCCATCGCCCTTGGCCGCGGAAATCAGCAGGCTCTCGCTAGGTAAACCCGCTGGGGCAGCGCTCAAGTCACATTTGTTGAACACATGCACCAGCTTTTCGGAGCCTTGCAGCAGGCGGCTCACACGCTGGCCGATTTCGGCCTGGGCCGCGTCGTAGTCGGCTTGGCCTGTGCGTGTCAGGTCGTGCAGCAAAAGCAGCGCGTCAGCACGCTCAATCTCTGCCCAACTGCGCGACACACCAATGCGCTCAACTTCGTCAGTGGCCTCTCGCAGCCCGGCTGTGTCGACGATGTGGACGGGTACCCCTTCGATCTGAATGGTCTGTGAGATCTTGTCTCGCGTGGTGCCTGCCACCGGGGTCACGATAGCCAACTCAGCGCCAGCCAAAGCATTGAGCAAAGAGCTCTTGCCCACATTGGGCTGCCCAGCGAGCACCACCGTCATGCCCTCGCGCAGCAAAGCACCTTGCCGCGCGCGAGCCAGCCCGCCCTCGATCGAGGCCTGCAAACTCAAGAGCTGCCCCTGGGCGTCGGCACGCTGCAGAAAATCGATCTCCTCCTCGGGGAAATCGAGAGTGGCCTCGACCAACATGCGCAGCTGGATCAGGCGCTGTCGAACCAAAGCAATTTCGTCCGAAAATGCGCCGCAGAGCGAACGGCTGGCTGACTTGGCTGCGGCTTCGGTACTGGCCTCGATCAGGTCGGCCACGGCCTCGGCCTGCGCCAGGTCGAGCTTGCCATTGAGATAGGCCCGCTCGGTGAATTCGCCGGGCTGGGCGAGGCGCAAGCCGATCTCACGGCCCACACTCAAACACTGCGCCAGCAGCAACTGCAGCACCACCGGCCCACCGTGGGCCTGAAGCTCCAACACATCTTCGCCAGTGTAGGAATGGGGTGCCGGGAAAAACAAGGCCAGGCCATGATCAATGGCTTGGCCTTGATCATCGAGAAAGGGGCCATAACTTGCAAGCCGAGGCTGCAACTCACGCCCACACAGCGCTTGAACGCAAGACGCCAGATGGCGGCCTGACAGCCGCACAATACCGACCGCACCACGCCCTGGGGCCGTGGCGATCGCAACAATAGGGTCGTGATGGCGAGTCAGCACGTGACTCAACAGGCGCCGCAGCGCAAGCCGTCAGTGAAGTGGCGCGGGGTGAGGGGGGGCGCAGAAAACGTGCCGCGCCATCCCTCCGAGCCTGCGGCGGCGAACCGGCCGCAGGGTCTTCCCCCGCATATTTCGGTTATCGGCACGAAGTGACCCGACCTTGAGGACTATTTGCGTTGGTGACGCGTTTATTTGAGAACGCCCAAACGCTTGTTGATGAAGTACTGCTGAGCGATCGACAAAATGTTGTTGCTCAACCAGTAGAGCACCAAGCCCGCAGGGAAGAAGAAGAACATCACCGAAAACACCAAGGGCATGATCCACATCATCTTGGCCTGCACGGGATCTGGCGGCGTGGGATTGAGCAAAGTTTGCAGCAAACTCGTCGCCGTCATGAGCAGCGGCAAGATGTAGAACGGATCCGGTGCCGAGAGGTCGTGAATCCAGCCCAACCAGGGAGCTCCGCGCATTTCGACGCTGGAGAGCAGCACCCAGTACAGCGCGATGAAGAACGGCATCTGAACCACCATCGGCAGGCACCCTCCCACAGGGTTGACCTTTTCTTCGCGGTAGATGCGCATCATTTCCTGCTGCATCTGCTGGGGATTGTCTTTGAGGCGCTCGCGCATTTCCATGATGCGAGGGCTGACAGCCTTCATCTTGGCCATGGAGCTGTAGGCATTGGCGTTGAGCCAGTAAAAAGCCGCCTTCAACAACACCACCAAGGCCACGATCGCCCACCCCCAGTTGCCCAGGAACTTATGCAACTGCGTGAGCAGCCAAAACAACGGCTTCGAAAGAATCGCCAAGATCCCGTAGTCCTTGACCAACTCCAGGCCTGTGGCCAGCTTTTCAAGCTTGTATTCTTCTTGCGGCCCCGCAAACAAGCGAGCTTGTGAGGTCACGCTCGCGCCCGCAGCCACGGTGCCCAAGGGAACCACCATGCCGATGGCATATTGGTTCTCAGCGACCTTTTTGGTATAGAACTCGCGCGGGCGCTTTTCATTGGGCTCGGCGCCGAGCAACCAGGCGGAAGCAAAATAATGCTGCACGACAGCAACCCAACCGTTGTCTGCGGTAGTGTCGTGATCGGGTTTTTCGCCCGTGCCGCGCTTGGCGATGTCCTTGAATTCAACCTTCTTAAAGTGGGATGCATCGGTGTAAAGCGCCGGGCCCGTGAAGGTGAAGTAAAACATGGACTCCCCCGGTGGCGGATTGCCGTCACGCAGCAATTGGAAGTAAAGCTGTGGATTGATGTCTGCGCCCGACTGATTGGAGACCTCTTGCTGCAAGCCAATGACATAGTCACCGCGGCGGAAGGTGTAGGTCTTGGCCCAGGTGATGCCATCGGCCTCAGACACCAAGCGCACCTTCAATTCATTGACGCCCTCTTGCAGGCTGGTGGGCCCGGGCTCAACGCGCATGGCGGTCAGGTGATTCGGCAAAGCAGCCCCGCCACCCGCGCCCACCAAGCCGGTTTGAGCGTTGTAAAGGCGTTCAGCAGACCGGTCAAACAACACCATGTTTTTGCTTCGATCGATGAGGTCAGGCTGGCCGAGCAACTCAAGGCGAACCAAGGTGCCACCGGCGGTATCAACAGTCGCCTTCACCAGGTCGGTGGTGATCTCTATTTTTTCAGAGACCCCATCTGGAGCAGAAGCATCCGGAGTCAGGGCAGAAGACGCGGCTGGCGCGCCGTTGGCCGACACCACGGGTGTTGGCAAAGCAGCCGTGCCATTGCCCACCGAAGCAGGGGCCGTGACCGCGGGGGGCTGCGCAAACAGGGAAGGCCGGCCGTTGTGCTTGTTCCAGCCATCAAACAGCATGACCAGCGACAAGGAAAAAACCACCCAGAGCACCGTGCGGCGAATATCGCTCATGAACCATCTCTCTTTGGCGAAGGGCCCTGACGTGGAACGCCAGAACACCAGATTGAAAAAATACGCGGCAGCTCGTCAGGGATCGGATCATGCCCACCAGCGCAAAACGGGTGACAGCGCAGCAAGCGCGCAGAGCTCAGGTACACCCCGCCCAAGGCACCATGCTGCGACAACGCCTGCAGGGCATAGGCCGAACAACTCGGATAGAACCGGCAGTTCGTTCCCAGCAAGGGGCTGAGGAACAACCGATACCCTTGAACGAGCAGCCTCAACACCCGGCTGGGACAAGACACTAAAAAGCCCCACAAACGGTGCAACATGATCAGATCAAGGCCGGCCTTGAGGGCTTGGTGGCTGTTCAGCAGGGGAGGTCACCAGCAACCTGCCGAGCAAATCAGCTAATTCTTCCCGCACGACTTGGCCCAGCGCATCAGACTTCGCACTGACAAACCGAGCTTTGTCGAACGGGCAGCGCAGTCGCACGACCCACACCCCTGACGCCAAATGAGCCCCCCGAAGCGAGTCACCGAAGACAGCCCGAATATGCCGCTTCACCAAATTGCGCGTGACTGCCCGACGCGCGTTCCGTTTGGGCACCACCATTCCAAGGCCTGATTTGACCCGCCTAAGCCCCTGCTCGGGGCGAAGGGAGCCTAAGTCATCCACAGGCACGCTCCTATTTGGTGCGCCATCTGTTGATAACTTGCCTGGTTCAGGGCGCTGCGGCCAGGGAGGGGCCACCGGAAGAAGCACGTGATGCACCGAAAAATGCGCCGATTTGGCGCATGGGCGCACACTCAAGGCCCGTTGAAAGTCTGCCGAGCAAAGCATTCGGCTGACCCAGCCAGGGCTTTACAGACCGATGCGCTTGCGGCCTTTGGCGCGACGTGCACTGATGACGGCTCGGCCGCCGCGGCTCTTCATGCGAACCAAAAAGCCATGGGTGCGGGCGCGGCGGACTTTGGAAGCTTGGTAGGTACGTTTCATGGTTGATCCAATTCAATCGAAATGCGGGCAAATGCCTATAAGACCCCCGCTTGCCGTCAACCAAAGAAGTTGAGGACGGCAGCGCGGCGCCAGGCGGGAGCAGCCAGCGCACCATCCAAAAATGAGGCGCGCGCAACTCCCAGCGTTTTCTGGAAAACCCACCATTATGAACCAAAACCAGGGCTGGCCGTCAAAACCACATGATTCACCCTGCAGGCACGTGCACTCAAAAAAACTGTGGATAACTTGGCCGAGGGCGGCCATTTGAGACGTAGAATCCGGCCGCTTCAAAGCGAGATTTCCACAGAACAAAACATGAGCACGGATCTTTGGCGCAGAGGCTGCGAGCGGTTGGCCGCCGAACTGCCGGAACAACAATTCAACACTTGGATTCGCCCCCTGCCTGAGGCGAGTGTGAGCGACGAAGGCGATGAAGAGGCGGTCGTCACCCTGAAGGTGCCCAATCGGTTCAAGCTGGACTGGATTCGAAACCAATACGGCAACCGCATCCAGGCCGTGCTGAGCGAGCTGGCCGGCAAGCCGGTTCGCCTCGAGATTGCGCTGGCACCCGCACCGCCTGCGCCCCCCAGCGCCCGCTCGAATGGGTCTGTGCCGATGACCCCAGGGGCGCCAAATGCACAGCTGGCAGGCTCAGCCACAGAGCCGGCGGCCGCGGCGCCTACAGCACCCGCTGCGTCACGGTCGCGCCTCAACAGCGCCCTGACTTTCGAAACACTGGTGCCCGGGCGCGCCAATCAAATGGCACGCACAGCCGCACTGCATGTGGCCGGCGCACCGGGTGCGATGTACAACCCCCTGTTCATCTACGGCGGCGTTGGCTTGGGCAAGACCCACTTGATTCATGCAGTGGGCAATGCCTTGCTGCACGACAACCCCAATGCGCGCATCTTGTATCTGCACGCTGAACAGTTCATCACCGATGTGGTGAAGAACTACCAGCGCAAGACCTTCGACGAGCTCAAGGCCAAATACCACTCTCTCGATCTGCTGCTCATTGACGATGTGCAATTTTTTGCCGGCAAAGAGCGAACGCAGGAAGAGTTTTTCAACGCCTTCGAGGCGCTGCTGGCCAAGCGCGCGCACATCATCATGACCAGCGACACCTACCCCAAGGGACTGGTGGACATTGATGAGCGGCTGACCTCACGCTTCGATGCCGGTTTGACGGTGGCGATTGAGCCACCAGAGTTGGAAATGCGCGTGGCCATCTTGATGCGCAAGTCCATCGCCGAAGGCAGCCCGATGCCGGAAGATGTGGCCTTCTTCGTGGCCAAGAATGTGCGGGCCAACGTGCGTGAACTGGAAGGCGCGCTGCGCAAGGTGCTGGCTTACGCGCGTTTTAGCCAAAAGGAAATCAACATCCAGTTGGCACGCGAGGCCCTGAAAGACTTGCTGTCCATCCAAAATCGTCAGATTGGCGTGGAGAATATTCAAAAGACCGTGGCCGATTTTTACAAGATCAAAGTGGCCGACATGTACTCCAAAAAGCGGCCTGCCAGCATTGCCCGCCCGCGCCAAATCGCGATGTACCTGGCCAAAGAAATGACGCAAAAGAGCCTGCCCGAGATCGGCGAATTATTCGGGGGTCGCGACCACACGACGGTGCTGCATGCCGTTCGAAAAGTGGGTGGTGAACGGCAAAAAGACTCCGAGCTCAATCAGCAGCTGCACGTCTTGGAACAAACGCTCAAAGGATGATGTCCCTGCGCTGCCCCGCCGCCCACTCGCCCTCGCCCA
>CANHBY010000084.1 GCA_947458895.1 Burkholderiales bacterium
AGTTGAATTCCAAGCAACTGCGTGCGCTGGCGGTGATCGCCAAGGAATTTGATCGTGGTTACGGCCATTTCACCACGCGCCAAAACCTTCAGTACAACTGGATCCCGCTGACGCGCAGTGCCGATGTGATGGATGCCCTGGCCGATGTGCAAATGCATGGCATTCAAACCAGCGGCAACTGCATCCGCAACATCACCAGCGATTGCTTTGCCGGCATTGCCGCCGATGAAATCGTAGACCCCAGACCTTACTGCGAAATTCTGCGTCAATGGAGCACGCTGCACCCTGAGTTCGCGTTCTTGCCGCGCAAGTTCAAGATTGCCGTGAGTGGCGCCCAGGAAGACCGTGCTGCCATTGGCTGGCACGACATCGGGCTGCAACTGCTGAAGAACGAGGCCGGAGAAGTGGGCTTCAAGGTCTTGGTGGGGGGCGGCATGGGCCGCACGCCGGTGATCGGCTCCGTGATCCGCGAGTTCCTGCCTTGGAACCAGATCTTGGTGTTCATTGAAGCCATTGTGCGTGTCTATAACCGCTTCGGCCGGCGCGACAACATCTACAAGGCTCGCATCAAAATCTTGGTGAAGGCCGAAGGGCAGCGCTTTATCGACGAGGTCGAGCAAGAGTTCAAGCAGATCCTGGAACACGACCAGGACGGCTCAGCCCACCTGATTCCGCAAGCTGAGTTGGAGCGCATGAAGGCCTGCTTCCAGTTGCCAGCCGGCATCGAGTATGGTGATGCGGCCGCATCGGCCAGCGTTCCAGTGCCTGCCGATGCACCGTTGGCCTACATGCGTTGGCTGGAGCGCAATGTCCATGCACATCAGCGTCCTGGTTACCGTGCAGTGACCTTGTCCCTCAAGCGTGCAGGGCAAGCCCCAGGTGACGCCACCGACGAGCAAATGACACAAGCAGCTGACTTGGCTGAGCGTTTCAGCCTGGGCGAGCTGCGGGTGTCACACGATCAAAACCTGGTGTTGCCCTGGGTGCGCGTGAGTGATCTGCACACCGTGTGGGCAGCCGCACGCGACGCCAGCTTCGCCACGCCCAACATTGGCCACCTCACCGACATGATCGCTTGCCCAGGCGGCGATTTTTGCGCGCTGGCAAATGCGCGCTCCATCCCCATCGCTGAGGCCATCACAGAGCGCTTCGATGACCTTGATGAGCTGCTCGACATCGGTGACATCGACCTGCACATCAGTGGTTGCATCAACTCCTGCGGCCACCACCACAGCGGCCACATTGGCATTTTGGGTGTCGACAAGGATGGCGCTGAGTGGTACCAAATTACCTTGGCAGGCTCCGATGGCTCCACCCAAAGTGGGCCGGCCACACCGGGCAAGGTCATTGGCCCCTCCTTTGCGGCCGATGAAGTGCCCGATGTGATCGAGGCCGTCATTCACACCTACCGCGGCCAGAGAGCGGCCAACGAGAAATTCATCGACACCGTGAAGCGCGTGGGCCTGGACCCCTTCAAGTCAGCCGCCAATGCGGCTCGTCGCAGCACGGCCAAGTCGGCCTGAACCTGAGCGCATCCCACATGAAGTTCATCACCCGTCAAAACGACCCCTGGCATACCGAGTCGGGCGAAGATGGCCCCATCGTCAAGCTGACCCCACACCCTCACAGCCTGCTGAGCCTGGCGCAGTGGCACGCGATTCGCAGCCACTGGCCTGTAAACATGCCCGTGGCTGTGTCCATCAACAATGATGTCGATGTGAACGATATCGTGGCCGATCTACCCCGCCTTAGCATGGTGGCACTGCACTTCCCGAAATGGGTGGATGGCCGTGCCTACACCCAGGCCCGCCTGCTGCGCTCACGCCATCGCTACAGCGGTGAAATTCGCGCCACGGGCGAGGTGCTGGTCGACATGATGCCGCTGCTTCAACGCACAGGCATTGATGCCGTGGTGCTGCGTGGCGACCAAAAACAAGCCAGTGCCGAGCGCGCCCTTTCGTTCTTCGCAGAGGGCCACTACCAAGGCGATACGCACGACAACCACCCCTTGTTTGCACGCCAAGCCTCATGAGTGCCATCGCCCTTTATGCCCGCGCTACCGCAGGCTTCGAGCAGCGCGTGGAAAGTGCGCTGTCGGTCTTGCGCAATGCCGCCAGTGCGCACCCAAGCCAAGCAGTGCAGTCGACCAGCCTGGGCGCAGAAGACATGGTCATCACCGACCTGATCGCGCGCAACGAGTTGCCCCTGCCCCTGGCCACGCTCAACACCGGCATGCTGCACGAACAAACCGTGGCCCTGATCAACCGCATCCAGGCCCGCTACCACCTGAGCATGGAGGTCTACCATCCTGTGGCTGAGTCGGTGGTGCAGTTTGTCGCCAAGCATGGCGAAAAAGCGATGTATGAAAGCATGGAGCTGCGCAAAGCCTGCTGCAATCTGCGCAAAATGGAGCCCTTGGCTCGCATGATGGCCGGCCGCAAAGCCTGGGTGACGGGCCTGCGCCGCGAGCAGTCCTCGAACCGCGGCGTGGTGCCATTCCAGGAAACCGATGCCGAAGGCCGGACCAAATACAACCCCCTGTCCGACTGGACCTGGGCCGATGTGTGGCACTACATCGACCTGTACAAGGTTCCTTACAACCCCCTGCATGACGAATTCATGCCCAGCATTGGCTGCCAGCCTTGCACACGCGCCATCGGCGTGGGCGAGGACTTCCGCGCAGGCCGATGGTGGTGGGAAGATGAAAAAGCCAAAGAGTGCGGCTTGCACGCCACCCAAGCTGCTGTATCCCTGATTGGAGAGCGCCCATGAACGCCGCCTTGACCCTGGAGCAACTGCTCCCCGAACTCGACCACACCCACCTCGACTGGCTCGAAGAAGAAGCCATCTTCATCCTGCGTGAAACCATCGCGGCCTTTGAGCGTCCTGCGCTGCTTTTCTCGGGCGGCAAAGACTCCTGCGTTGTGTTGCGCCTGGCCGAGAAGGCCTTCAAAACCAAGACTGGCCCAGGCCAGTACAAGGGCCGTCTGCCCTTCCCGCTGCTGCACGTAGACACCGGACACAACTTCCCCGAGGTCATTGAATTCCGTGACCAGCGCGTGGCCGAGATGGGCGAGCGGCTGGTGGTGGGCCACCTCGAAGACTCCATGAAGCGTGGCACGGTTCGCCTGAGCCACCCCCTCGAGTCGCGCAACGGCCACCAAACCGTGGCCCTGCTCGAAGCCATCGAAGAACACCGCTTTGATGTGCTCATGGGCGGCGCCCGGCGCGACGAAGAAAAGGCGCGTGCCAAAGAGCGCATCTTCAGCCACCGCGACAGCTTCGGCCAGTGGCAACCCAAGGAACAACGCCCTGAGCTCTGGACGCTGTTCAACACCCGCATCAAGCCCGGCGAGCACATGCGCGCCTTCCCCATCAGCAACTGGACTGAGTTGGATGTGTGGCTCTACATCGCACGCGAGAACATTCCGCTGCCAAGCCTCTACTACACCCACGCACGCCAAGTCATTCGCCGCAAGGGCCTGCTGGTGCCGCTGACTGATGTCACCCCCGCGCAAGCCGGTGAAACCATCGAAACCGCACAGGTTCGCTTCCGCACGGTGGGTGATATGACCTGCACCTGCCCTGTGGAGAGTGACGCAATCAACGCCACCGACATCGTGGCCGAGACCCTGAAGGTCACGGTGAGCGAACGTGGTGCCACCCGCATGGACGACCGCACTTCAGACGCCTCCATGGAGCGCCGCAAGAAGGAAGGCTACTTCTGAGCCGGCTTCCGATCAGCACCGCCCGATCTGCAACCCTTTTGAGAATGAGTTTTTTGTGAACGCGCCCCAACCCCTCAAAGACCATCGCGCTCTGCGCTTCCTGACCGCGGGCTCCGTGGACGACGGCAAAAGCACCCTGATCGGTCGCTTGCTGTTCGACAGCCGTGCCATCTTGGCCGACCAGCTCGACACCCTCGAAAAGCGGGCCGCTGGTGCCCCCATCGATCTGTCGCTGTTGACCGATGGCCTGGAAGCCGAGCGTGAGCAAGGCATCACCATCGATGTGGCTTATCGCTATTTCGCCACCAAGCAGCGCAAGTTCATCATCGCTGATGCCCCTGGGCATGAGCAGTACACGCGCAACATGGTGACGGCGGCGGCTGGCAGCGATGCCGCTGTGGTGCTGGTCGACATCACCAAACTTGACACCTCCGCCCAGCCCGTGGCCCTGCTGCCGCAAACTCGGCGCCACGCTCTGTTGGCTCACTTGCTGCGCGTGCCCAGTATTGTGTTCGCCGTCAACAAGCTCGATGCCCTGAGCGAGCCAGGCCCAGCATTTGAGGCTGTGAGCCAAGCCCTGCGCGCATTCGCCAGCCAGGCGGGCATCGAAGTGGCCGGCATCATCCCGGTATCGGCACTGCGCGGAGACAACGTCACCCAACCCCTCGACGCCAGCTGGTACCAAGGTCCCTCGCTGCTGCAACTGCTGGAGGCGCTGCCGGCCAGCCAAGAGCGTACCGATGGCGACTTGTTGATTCCCGTGCAATATGTGGCGCGTGAAGGTGAGGGCACGGGCAACCAGCCGCGCACGCTGTGGGGCCGCATTGCCCACGGGCAGGTCAAGGCGGGTGACGCCATTCAGCTCTTCCCCAGTGGCGAAAAAGCCGTGGTGGCCGAGGTTCGCCTGGCCGGTGAAGCGGTGAGCAGCGCCAAAGCCGGTCAATCGGCCGGTGTGGTCCTCGACCGCCAGATCGATGTGTCTCGTGGTGACTGGATCGCCTCGCCCAACACCATCCAGGAATCGCGGCAATTCACAGCCACACTGGCTTGGCTCGACACCGAGCCTGCCGTCGTGGGCCGCAAATACTGGGTGCGCCATGGCAATCGCTGGGTGCAAGGGCGCATCAGCCAAATCGACAGCCGCCTCGACATCCACACCCTGCAAACCACCCAAGCTTCTGAGCTGGCCGCCAACGAAATCGGCCAGGTCCAGATCGAAACCCAGCAGGCCCTGCCGGTTGAGCCCTACACAGTCAACCGCGTGGGCGGCTCGCTGATCATTGTCGACCCGACCAGCAACCGCACCAGCGGCGCGCTGCTCGTGAAGACTGCAGCCTAAGGCTCACGCCACCATGGGTCGAGTGATCTTTATCGGCGCAGGCCCTGGAGCGGCTGACCTGATCACCGTGCGGGGCGCGCAGCGCCTGGCACAAGCTGAGGTCGTGCTCTTCGACGCCCTCACCGACCCCGGCTTGCAGGCCATGGCACCCAACGCCCGCTGGGTTCATGTCGGCAAGCGCGGCTTTTGCGACAGCATGGCGCAAACCGCCATCAATGCACTGTTGGTTCGTCATGCCCAGGAATCTGCCGTGGTGGTGCGCCTCAAGGGTGGCGACCCGAGCGTCTTTGGTCGGCTCGAAGAAGAACTCATCGCCTTGCAATCTGCGGGCATTGAATGCGAAGTCGTGCCGGGTGTCACCGCCGCCATCGCCGCCGCAGCAGCCACGCAGCGTCCCCTGACCCGCCGTGGCCAAGGCCGCAGCGTCAGCCTCACCACGGCCATGACGCGTGAAGGCGATTTACATGCCTCGCGCACAGCCGACACCGAAGTGTTCTACATGGCAGGCCGCCAATTGGCTGCCTTGTCTCGCCATCTGATCAAGGCAGGCTGGCCCAGCGACACGCCGGTGAGCGTGGTCTCGCGCGCAGGTTGCCCTGATCAACTTCACAGCGACCATCAGGTGCTCGACCTGGCGCAGGCCAGCATGCTGCACGCCGGCAGGCCCACGGTGGTCACGGTCGGCGCGGGTGCCCGCTCGCTGGGTGATCACACCCCAGGCGCGGCGAATCCATGCGCCTTTCCCACCAGCCTTGAAGACCCGCTGTCCTGCTTGCAGGCAGCCCCTCACCAATCCCCTTAAAATCAGCGGTTTGACGCCGCCAACCCACGAGTTTTGCCATGACCCACGTTGTCACTGAAGCCTGCATCCAATGCAAATACACCGACTGTGTCGACGTGTGCCCGGTAGATTGTTTCCGCGAAGGCCCGAACTTCCTGACCATCGACCCCGATGAGTGCATCGATTGCGCCGTGTGTATTCCTGAGTGCCCCGTGAATGCCATCATGCCCGAGGAAGACGTGCCAGGTGACCAGCAACACATGATCAAGCTCAATGCCGAGCTGGCCAAGAGTGGCTGGCCCGCCATCACCAAGCGCAAAGCCTCCCTGCCAGAGGCTGATGCGTGGAAAGACAAAACTGGCAAGCTGGTTCATCTGATCCGCAAAGCCTGACCCAACCGCCTGCGCCCACTGCTGCGCAGCTACCATGGCCCCTCACACCAACACCCCCATCAATACCGATGCACTGGTGATCGGGGCGGGGCCCGTAGGCCTATTTCAGGTGTTCCAACTCGGCTTGCTCGAATTGCATGCCGAGGTCATTGATGCCCTACCCTACCCCGGCGG
>CANHBY010000085.1 GCA_947458895.1 Burkholderiales bacterium
AGCAAACAGGCGAACGTTGGCGTTGGACTCCGAGCCCTGTGGGCCTTGCTTTTGTGCACGCTCAGCGGCGGCATGTAGCGCCACATTGCCCTCGATGTCTGCAGCCAGGTCAATAGACCCCATCGATTTATCCAGCATGACTTGCGCGAGGCTGTCGGACAAGCTCGACAGGTGCCGTCCTTTCTGAATATCAGCCTCCAACAAGGCCAGAAAACCTTGAATGGCAGGCTCGTCGACCTGCAAACCGCCGACATCGACACCTGTGGGATTGATCAAATCAGCGCTCATTAATGGCTGCTTCCAAGGAACGAAGACGATCGACGATAGCGTCGAAAGTGGGCGGCTCACCGATGAACATGCCGGCGCCGATCATGCGCTGAAAGTCATCACGCAGGGCGGCCAGAACGGCATCTTGCGGGATCAGCTCGAGCTGACCGGTCAAGCAGGCATCGTAGTTAGCGTAGCTCGCGTTGTAGAAGACCTTCTTGTGTCTCACCACGTCTTCCAGCAGGGCGCGATCCTCTATGGCGGCCTGGCCATGATCACGGTCGGCCAGCATGGCCAAGTCATACCAGTGGCGTGACAGGCGCTGGGCACTGGCACGGAACTCGTTGCGCTGACATTCGACGTGCATCAGCGTGGCTTTTTCCCAGAATGTGCGAGCCGGGGACAAGACGCTCACTGTTGAGCGTGGAAACGCCAGGCCAGTTACGTGCGGCGCGATATCTGGCTCGACGTTGTGTTCAGCATTCGGCTCGGTGATGTTGCGCCCCCCGAACTCGATCAGGACACTGTTGCCCACATAGTCACCCGGTTTTTCCAGCACACTTGGGTAATGCAGTCGCATTTGCTCGCCGTTCTCACTGAGTTCGAGCCGGAACGCAGCGGCGTTGCTATCAAACTCAGCCACCAGCGTCTTCTGGATGTGCGGCACCGCAACATCGTAGGCATGGTCGCGCACGAAAGACTTCAAATCCTCGCTGAATTTCTTCAGTCTGGTCTTGGAGACGCCTTCAGCAAATGGATCGAAAGAGCCGTCGAGGCCCCGGTAGTCGAGCGTAATGTCCACATCCTCGGAAAAACGGGCAATGGCGCCGAATACCTTGGACAGGGAAGTACCGCCTTTGAATGCCATGGGCAGCCGACCGGGCATGGTGAACAGGGTCTGCAGCACCCAGCAGACCCACACATCCTTTTCCAGCACCACTGGCGAGCGCGCCAGTTGCGGTGCCAGCGCCCGACAAATCTGGGACTGCTCTTGAGCGTCGAGGTGCAGGAAGGATTCAGGCATGAGCCGCCGTCCGTTCGTTGCGGAAGATGGCGTCGCTCATCCAAGCAGGCATTGAGGAAGTCGCCGACTTGAGAACCTCGAATTCGCTCGCGCCCAGCTTGCGCCGAATCTTCTCGACGAGGGCAGGTGTCACTTCCGTTTTGCCGAGGTACCACATGGCTGACAGAGCAAGACCTGCCGGTCGGCCAGCCAAGGCCAGCTTACGTTGGCAGACGTGCTGCAGACGAATTTCCATCTTGCCCACGCGGATTCGCTTCGACGGACCAGATGTCACGAAGACCGACTGCGTTGGAACCTGGGTGGTTAGCTCAAGCCGAAGGGCTGCTTCCGCACCGTGAACCTGAACGACGGCTCCCGTGGTCTTGGCAACGGCCTCGGCTACCTTCAACGGCTCAGGCATCACCTTGCCGACAAACCGACTGATCTCCGGGCGCACGAAGACGCCGCGCGTCACGCGTTCGATCATCCCTGCTTTCACCAAGCGCGACAGGTTCTGATCAACGGACGCACGTGTGCCGCACTCCAGAAGCACCGTCGGAGTAAAAGGCTCCCCGATCGGTATCCCCTCGATGCGCTGGCGAATCAGCTCGGCAGTCTTGCGGGTCGTTTCCATGTATGAAAATGTAGTCGACTTTCTGACAATCTGCAAGTACCACTACCTGCCAAGGACGATTCACATCGCCTTTGCTTAGCAATGCCAAAAAACAACCGCTTGATCGATCAACTCGCAACCCGTTGATTTATATAGAGAGAATGCGTGACCCCTGCGGACTTCGGGCGGTTTTGCGCCGGACAGAAAGGAGAGAGGAATGGCCCGGAGAGAGCGCCATGTGGCCGCAGATTGGTAGCCAGCCAGACTGGCGAAGTCCGCAAGCTTACTCAGCGGTCCGCGCGTGTTCGCGGGGTCTGGCGGGGGCACATAAGAAAAAACCCCAACCGAGAGTGGTTGGGGTTTGAATATTGGTGGCCAAGGGCGGAATCGAACCACCGACACGCGGATTTTCAATCCGCTGCTCTACCGACTGAGCTACTTGGCCGAAGCCCGAGATTGTACCAGCATCTTGACTTGCCGGGTTGACGCGCCTGAGTTCAGACGGTGCTGGTTCGCTTGTTGCGGGAGAGATCAACCCCCAACTGTTTGAGCTTTCGGTAGAGGTGGGTGCGCTCAAGGCCCGTTTTTTCGGCCACGCGTGTCATGCTGCCGTTTTCCTGGGCCAGATGAAATTCGAAATAGCTTTTCTCGAAAACATCGCGGGCTTCTCGCAGGGGCCGATCCAGGTCAAAACTTTGGGCTGCCTGGGGGCCGGTGGGGGGCGATTGAATCATGGGGGCGGCTGGCGCGGCGTGGTGGGCCCCAGCGTGGCTGAGGCTGCCTGCCGTGAAAGAAAAGCCGTCCAGGCGTGCCATGGCGGACGATACCGGTGTGCGGGGCGCTGGTTTGACCAAGCTTTGCTCCACAGCTCGCAGGAGCTTTTGAAGCGTGATGGGTTTTTCCAGAAACGCCGAGGCACCGAACTTGGTGGCCTCGACGGCGGTGTCGATCGTGCCGTGCCCGCTCATCATGATGACGGGCATCGTTAGCAGACCGGACGAGCCCCACTCTTTGAGCAGGGTGACGCCATCGACATCGGGCATCCAGATGTCAAGCAACACCAGGTCGGGGCGCTGGCGCTCGCGAAAGGCTCTCGCCTGCGCAGCGTTTTCGGCCAGTTCAACCGCGTGACCTTCGTCCGCCAAAATTTCGGACAAAAGTGCCCGAATTCCCAACTCATCATCAACTACAAGAATGTTAGCCATGGAGCCTTATTGAGACCGCGGTTCAAAAGAATTGTTCACAGCAGGGGTGCTGTGAGGATGAGAAAATTTTGAAAATGATAACGAAACTTGAGCACCTCTGAAGATTGCTGTTTGATCAGAGGAGGGTTTAGGGTCAATATTGTCTGTCAGAGTTGGGGTCAAATTTGCAATTCTGACTCGGGCGCCATGTTCATCAGCAATTTTTTTGACCACGGCCAACCCCAAGCCGGTGCCTTTTGTTTTGGTTGTGACGTAGGGCTCGAAGGCTCGTTTGAGGACCTTGTCGGGGAAGCCTGGGCCGTTGTCTGAAATATCGATGCGCACAGCGCGCAACTCGCCTTGGTCGGAGCGGCTGGCCTCTGTGCGGATGGTCACGAGGCCATCAACGCGCTCAGTGACGGCATCTAGCGCGTTTTGAAGCAGGTTGTGAATGACTTGTCGGAGTTGGGTGACATCGCCTTCGATGGGGGGGATGTCTTTGCCCAGTTCAGCGCGCAGCGTGCCAGCCTCCTGGTCGGTGCCGTACAGGGTCAACACTTCACTCACGAGGGCATTGAGATCCACGCTCGTCATTTGGGCGGCGGGCAGGCGGGCGTAGTCTCTGAATTCGTTGACGAGCGTTTTCATGGCCTGGACCTGATTGACGATGGTGCTCACGCAGCGCACCAGCATCGATTGATCGGCGCCTTCGAGCTTGGCTTCGAGCTTGTGCTGGAGCCGCTCGGCCGACAGTTGAATGGGGGTGAGGGGGTTTTTGATTTCATGGGCCAGGCGGCGGGCTACTTCGCTCCAGGCCTCACTGCGCTGCGCTGACACCACGGCAGAAATGTCGTCAAACACGATCAGCCGTGCGCCCAGGGGCAGGGCGGCGCCACGCACCAGCAAGGTCAAGGGTTCGCGTTCGGGGTCTTGCGAGGGGGCCTCTAGAACAAAGGCGTCTTGCCATTGATCGCGCTCACCGGCCTCGGGGCTGCTGGCATGTAATTCGAAGCGTTTCCAGACGGCCTGAGCGAAAGAGGCAAGACCTGGCACCTCATCCAATCGGCGATTTTGGTAGGCGGAGATGGGCAGGCGAATGATACGTGTGGCACCAGGGTTCGCCGTTTGAACTCGGCCCTCGTGATCGAGCACGATAACGCCTGCAGTGAGGTTGTCGAGGATGGTTTGCAGATTGGTGCGGGCATCTTCCACTTCGGCCACGCTGTGTTGGGCAATTGCGCGCGCATCGGCGAGTTGTTGGGTCATGTCGGCGAAAGATCGAGTCAGGCCGCCGAGTTCATCGCGTGAGGCGAATATGGGCTTTGAGCTCAAGTCGCCGGTGGCAACTTGCCGCATCCCCTCAGCCAACAGTAACAGGGGCTGTGCCAGCTGATTGGAGACCGTGACAGCCAGCAACAGGGCCCCGAAGATGGCCAAGATGAGCGCAAGGGTCAAGGTGCCGATGTACATCTTGCGCAGGCCTGCACGGGCGAGTGATCGCTGCTGGTATTCACGGTAGGCAGATTGAACAGCCATGGCGTTGTCGGCCAAATCAGGGGGTATCCATTGGGTGACGTAGAGAAAACGGTCTTGGCGGGAGAGTTCGACATCGGTGTCGGGGATGAAGGCCAGTGCGCGAATGCGCGGTCGGGTGGGTGGGGCTGCATCGGTGTTGGTGCTGCCGTTGCCGCTGTCATCTTCGAGTCCTTCAAGTTGGCTCACGACCTTGGCGCCGCGAACTTGACGAAGCAGACTTTGCGAGGGTCGCTCTGGCGCCAGCGAGGCTGATGATCGGCCGGCTGTGGCCAGCGCTTGGCCGTTCGAGCCGATGATGGCGATGTCTTGTACCGCGAGTTCCTCGCGCAGCCGCTCCAGGGTCAGTACTTGCAGGGCGCCGCGGGTTTCGCTGATTCGTTCGGCGGCGCTGGTGGCTTTGGCGGCCAATTGGCTGACCTGTGAATCCAGGGTGCTGCGGCCCAGCGCCAGTCCTGCATCCAGTGCGCCCTCGACCTTGACGTCGAACCAACTTTCGATGCTTCGTGAAACGAACTGAAAGCTCACGGTGTAAATCAGCACACCGGGCAACACACCGACCAGAGCGAAAAATGCGGCCAGTTTCAGCAGCAACCGGCTGCCGAATTTGCCGCGGGTGACGCGCAGATAAAGCCGCACCGAGGCGATACCGATGACCAACAGGAGAATACCCGCCACAGCCACGTTCACCCAGAAGAGCCAGGCGAAGTTGCGCTCGTAAAACGATCGGTTGTTGGTGGCAATGGCCAGCAGGAAGGCCAGAACCAAGCCGGTGCCGGTGGCTGCGACCAATGAAACCAAAAGGGCCCAGCGAGATGCCTTGGTCATGAGGTTAATCGAGGGGTGTTGTCAGCGAAGGCAGGCGCTGATTTTTCTGGATGACCAGGGACCAATCCGGCTGACCGCCCACGCCGATTTGCACCGGCCTGGGCAGCAGGGAAGTGTCTAGCTGGTAGCTGAAGTGAAGGTAGTGCGCGCCTGAAGGGCTGACGTCTGCCGCCTCCGCGATCTTCCATTGGCTGACTCGTTGGATGACGGCCAGGGCGTCGCTGAGCTGATCAAAGCCCATTTGTGTTCCGCCGAAGCTCACGCGGTATTGGCGCGTCAGGGGTTGGTAAGACAATCGCCAGGCCTTGGTGACGCGTGACACCTTCTGGTCACGCCAGTACCAGCGCTCGCGAAAGACTTCGGCTTCGACGACGAAGTTGAGCGCCACGCCTTTTTGCAAGGCGGCCTCGACGGCTGGGCTGAGCTCGAAGCTGGTCGCGAAATTGAGGTAGTAGCCATCTTCTGATCGCACCAGATCGAAGGAGGTGAGCGAATCAGGCCCAGCCAGGCAGGGGGCTGAAAAGAGGCTGAGGCAAAAAACGATGGCCAACCACAGCCGTAGCGGCCGGAATCGGCGCGAAAAGTGGCTCTTTACAAAGTGAGCCCTGGGTGTTGGCACGGAAGAAATAGACATCATCATCAACCGATTAAAGCACTGAGCCGTTGCGACCTGAAGCGGTGGGCACAAAAAATTCCCACCATTGACATGTGGGCATTTTTGAATGGGGCTCGGGCCTCCACGAGGCGCCTGGCGCACCGTTTGGCGGTCAGCATTGTGCGGGCTCCAACGGCCAACTGTTCCAGGTGGGAGTCCCTTGTGGCAGCAAGGCCACGCAAAGGCTTCACAATGAGGGTTGCGAAAAATCAGTCTCGTCGGTGAACTTTGGTTCAGCCGACATCCTCTGAACAGAGCCACTGATGGCGCACTTTCCCACTTGCCCTGCTGCACGGATCTTTGTTGTGATGAAACCT
>CANHBY010000086.1 GCA_947458895.1 Burkholderiales bacterium
AACTGGCCTCGCTGGGGCTGATTTTCGCTTTCGACGCCCCAAGTCTGACAGGCTGCTAGGACGTGAACAATTTGGCATTTTCAACCCAACTCAAAAAAAAAGCCAGCAGCGGGCTGGCGGTGGGTGCCCCAACCCCTCTCAGAGTATCGGGCCCCCGGTTCAGGCTTCCTTGCCAAACATCAAAGCAGGTGCTTGACGCCTTCTTGTTCTTCCAGCAGTTCTTTCAGGGTGAGGTTGATGCGCTCTTGGCTGAACGCATTGATCGCCAGGCCTTCAACGATCTTGTATTCGCCGCCCTCGGTGGTAACGGGGAAGCCGAACATCACATCCTTCGGAATGCCATATTCTCCGTTCGAGGGGATACCCATCGTCACCCACTTGCCTTGGGTGCCGAGCGCCCAGTCACGCATGTGGTCGATGGCGGCATTGGCGGCCGATGCCGCAGAGCTCAGGCCGCGTGCCTCAATGATGGCAGCGCCGCGCTTGCCGACGGTAGGCAGGAAGACTTCGCGGTTCCAGACGTCATCATTGATCAGAGCCTCGACGCCTTGGCCATCCACAGTGGCAAAGCGGTAGTCAGCGTACATCGTTGGTGAGTGGTTGCCCCACACAGCCAGCTTTTCAATGTTGGCGACGGCCTTGCCGGTCTTGGCGGCGATCTGTGAGGCCGCACGGTTGTGGTCCAGGCGCAGCATGGCGGTGAAGTTCTTGCGCGGCAGATCAGGTGCGCTCTTCATGGCGATGTAGGCGTTGGTGTTGGCAGGGTTGCCAACGACCAGCACGCGCACATCACGGCTGGCCACAGCATTCAGGGCCTTGCCCTGTGCGGTGAAAATTTGGGCGTTGGCAGCCAGCAGATCCTTGCGTTCCATGCCGGGGCCACGGGGGCGAGCACCCACCAAGAGAGCGTAGTCGGTGTCTTTGAAAGCCTGATTGGCGTCGCTGTGTGCTTCCATGCTGGCCAGCAAGGGGAAGGCGCAGTCTTCCAGTTCCATCATCACGCCCTTGAGGGCCTTCTGGGCCTTCTCGTCAGGAATTTCCAGCAATTGCAGGATCACAGGTTGGTCCTTGCCCAGCATTTCACCTGAGGCAATACGAAACAACAGCGCATAGCCGATTTGGCCAGCAGCACCCGTGACGGCAACACGAACAGGTTTCTTACTCATGAAAATCTCCAAGAACAAATGATGATGAAAATGGGGGTATTCAAAGGCACGATTGAGGCACATCGCCCTTTAGAGGGTATGAGGCTCGCGTGGGTTCACGCGCTCCAGCAGGCCCCCGAGAGTGTAGGGCAGGAGGCAAGTCTGATCTGGAGGGGGCGAAGTTGGCTCCAAAATGAGCTCTTATAAAAGATACAAGACAACAGGCCTTTTCGAGAAAAACTGCACTAGACGCTGGGGCCGGGCGTGTGCTGCAATGGACCCAGCCCATTCCGGCTTTTCAAAAGCCTCGCTCCATGCCCGATCGCGCGTTTCCCGAAGGCGGCCCCTCTTTCAGCCCGCTTTATCGTCAAATCAAAGCGCTGATCACACGCAGCTTGCAGGCCGGTGAGTGGCGGCCCGCAGACGCCATCCCCAGTGAAATCGAGCTGGCTGCCCGTTTCGGCGTGAGTCAAGGAACGGTTCGCAAGGCCGTTGATGAGCTGGCAAGCGAGAACCTCTTGGTCCGACGCCAAGGCAAGGGCACGTTTGTGGCCACTCATTCCGAGGAGAAAGTTCAATATCGCTTTCTTCGGCTCACCTCAGACGATGGCAAACCGCTGCGCTCTGAGCGGCGGTTCATCGACTGCCAACGCCTGCGCGCACCGGCCGACATTGCCCACCCACTTATGCTCAGATCAGGGGCTCCCGTCTTCATGGTTCGGCGCCTGTTGTCGTTCGATGATCGCCCGGTGGTGCTGGAAGACATTTGGTTGCCGGGCGCTCACTTCAAGGGTTTGACAACAGAGCGACTGACCGACTGTCGCGGCCCCCTGTATGCATTTTTTGAAGAGGAATTCGGCGTCCGCATGATTCGTGCCGAAGAAAAAATCCGTGCGGTGGCAGCGTCTGCCGAGGCGGCACAGTGGCTCAAACTGATCCAGGGGGCGCCTCTTTTAAGCGCTGAGAGGCTGTCGTTCACCTATGACGACAAGCCTGTGGAAGTGCGGCGTGGTTTTTACGATACGTCGTTTCACCACTACCGAAACACTCTCAACTGAGCCCTGATTCAGGTCAGTACGGATGCTTTTTACCCCTCCTCCAGGTCTGGCATGCCAGACGGTCCAGGGCGTAGTTCCTTGCCTTGCAATAAACTCCAGAGGTTTTCTACCAATCACATGAGGTTGTTGCGAATGTCAAAAACAACAAAGCAAAGGCCCGGCACGATGCGGCTGGTCGACGCCTTGCAGTACCGGTTGCCCGTGGCAGGCTTGGTTTCCATTCTTCACCGTGCCAGCGGCGCCATGATGTTTTTTCTGCTGCCATTCATCATTTGGCTGTTCGACCTGAGCACCGCATCAGAGGCTTCCTACAGCCAATTGTCTGCAGCGTTTTCAGAGGGCACCGGGTTCTTTCCCGGCTGGTTTTTGAAGCTGGTCGTGCTGGCCTTGATCTGGGCCTATTTGCACCACTTTATTGCAGGGCTGCGTCACATCTGGATGGATGCCACCCACTCTGTGACCAAGGCTTTCGGCCAACAGTCGGCAGTGTTCACCTTGGCTCTGAGCGTTTTCCTCACGCTCATGCTTGGGTTTCGAGTTTTCTTTTAAGGCATTCACATGACCCCTAATTTTGGTTCCAAGCGCCTGGTTGTCGGGGCGCACTATGGCCTGCGCGACTGGCTCAGCCAGCGAGTCACCGCTTTGGTGATGGCGCTGTTCACGGTAGCCCTGGTGGTGCAAGTTCTCTTGCCCGGGCCCATGGGCTACGACAAATGGGCCAGCATTTTTTCTGCGCAGTGGATGAAATTGCTCACCTTCGTGACCATTTTGGCGCTTCTCGTCCACGTGTGGGTGGGCGTTCGTGACATCCTCATGGACTACGTCAAACCGGTGGTTGTTCGCCTGCTGTTGCAGGTCGCCACGATCATGTGGCTGGTGGGTTGTGCGGGTTGGACTATTCAGGCGCTTTGGAGATTGTGATGGCAGTGAACAAGCGAAAATTTGATGTGGTGATCGTGGGTGCGGGCGGCTCGGGCATGCGTGCTTCGTTGCAGCTGTCTCGTGCGGGGCTGAATGTGGCTGTGTTGTCGAAGGTGTTCCCGACCCGTTCGCACACCGTGGCGGCTCAGGGCGGCATTGGTGCTTCGCTGGGCAACATGAGCGAAGACAACTGGCACTATCACTTCTTTGACACCGTCAAGGGCTCCGACTGGCTGGGTGACCAAGACGCCATTGAATTCATGTGCCGTGAGGCCCCGAAGGTGGTCTACGAACTCGAACACATGGGCATGCCCTTCGACCGCAATGCGGACGGCACGATTTACCAGCGCCCCTTTGGCGGCCACACCGCCAACTACGGCGAAAAGCCGGTTCAGCGCGCCTGCGCCGCAGCCGACCGCACCGGCCACGCCATGTTGCACACGCTCTACCAGCAAAACGTCAAGGAGCGCACCAACTTCTTCGTCGAGTGGCTGGCCCTTGACCTGATTCGTGACGCCGAAGGCGATGTGGTGGGCGTGACGGCGCTCGAGATGGAAACCGGCGAGGTTTACATCCTGGAGGCCAAGACAGTGTTGTTGGCCACCGGTGGTGCAGGGCGTATTTTTGCAGCCTCCACCAACGCATTCATCAACACGGGCGACGGTCTGGGCATGGCTGCCCGCGCTGGCATTCCCCTGGAAGACATGGAGTTTTGGCAGTTTCACCCCACCGGCGTCGCTGGTGCAGGCGTGTTGCTGACCGAAGGTTGCCGAGGCGAAGGCGCAATTCTGCGCAACAGCAACGGTGAGCGTTTCATGGAACGCTATGCCCCCACCCTGAAAGACCTGGCCCCGCGTGACTTTGTATCGCGCTGCATGGACCAGGAAATCAAGGAAGGCCGTGGCTGTGGCCCGAACAAGGACCACGTGGTGCTCGACATGACCCACCTGGGTGCCGAGACCATCATGAAGCGGCTGCCCTCGGTGTTCGAGATCGGCCACAACTTCGCCAATGTCGACATCACGGTTCAGCCCATTCCGGTGGTCCCCACCATCCACTACCAAATGGGTGGCGTCCCCACCAATGTGTATGGCCAGGTGGTGATCCCTCGCAACGGCAAGCCCAATGACATCCTCAACGGCCTCTATGCCGTGGGCGAATGCGCTTGTGTGAGCGTGCACGGTGCCAATCGCCTGGGTACCAACTCGCTGCTGGACTTGCTCGTGTTTGGTCGTGCGGCCGGTAACCACATCGTGGACTCTGCTCTTAAAACCAAGGCCCACAAGCCGCTGCCAGCTGACGCGGCTGACTACACCCTGGCTCGCTTGGCCAGCCTGGAAAATCGCGCTTCGGGCGAGTATGCCCAAGACGTTGCGAACGACATCCGCGCCACCATGCAATTGCATGCGGGCGTGTTCCGCACCCAAGCCTCAATGGACGAAGGTGTCGAGAAGATCAAGGAACTCGCCAAGCGTGTGAAGAACATCTACCTGGGTGATAAGTCCAAGGTGTTCAACACGGCGCGCATCGAGGCACTGGAGGTCGAGAACCTCATCGAGGCTGCCTTGGCGACCATGATCTCGGCAGCAACTCGCCGCGAAAGCCGCGGTGCACACTCGGTGAACGACTACGGCGACACCCCCGAGTTCCCGAACGGCCGCAATGACCGCGACTGGATGAAGCATTCTCTGTGGTTCAAAGAGGGTAACCGCCTTGATTACAAGCCGGTCAACCTCCAGCCACTGACCACTGAGTCTATTCCCCCGAAGGTTCGTTCCTTCTAACCCACGCTGATCAGGAGAAGTCATGAAACAGCGCGTATTCCAGATTTATCGCTACGATCCCGACAAAGACGACAAGCCCCGCATGCAGACCATTGAGGTCTCGCTCGACGAAGGCGACCGCATGTTGCTCGATGCCTTGATGAAGCTCAAGGCCATCGACCCCACGCTGACCTTCCGTCGCTCATGCCGTGAGGGTGTGTGTGGCTCTGATGCCATGAATATCAACGGCAAGAACGGCCTGGCCTGCTTGACCAACATGCGCGATCTGAAAGACCCGATCGTGCTGCGCCCCCTGCCCGGGCTGCCCGTGATCCGCGACTTGATCGTCGACATGACGCAGTTCTTCAAGCAGTACAACTCCATCAAGCCCTACCTCGTGAACGAGACCATGCCTCCTGAAAAGGAGCGCCTGCAGCTCCCTGAAGAGCGTGAAGAGCTCAATGGCTTGTATGAGTGCATCCTGTGCGCAAGCTGCTCTACCAGCTGCCCCAGCTTCTGGTGGAACCCCGACAAGTTCGTGGGGCCCGCCGGCTTGCTGCAGGCTTACCGGTTCATCGCAGACAGCCGAGATCAAGACACCGCCGGCCGCCTCGACAACCTGGAAGACCCCTACAGGCTGTTCCGTTGCCATACCATCATGAATTGCGTCGATGTGTGCCCCAAGGGGCTCAACCCCACCAAGGCCATCGGCAAAATCAAAGAGCTCATGGTGCGCCGCTCGGTGTGATGGGCTCCCCCTTGACCGATCTCATCAGCGCTCAGGATTTGAGCAAACTGCGGTGGCGCTGCCGCCGTGGTTTGCTTGAAAATGACCTGTTTATTGAGCGATTCTTTAATCGCTTTTCTGCTACCTTGACCCATGCACAGGCGAATGCTTTGTATGTGCTGATGGATCTGGCTGATAACGATTTGCTTGACCTGTTTTTGGCTCGCAAGGAGCCCGAAGGTGAGTTGCGCACGGCGCAGGTGTGCGAGTTGTTGGCTTTAGTGCGGCGCTCAGCCGACCAATGAGGCACTCATCATTGAGATTTCTTCTCATTTCAATTAACTCAAAGGAATGCCCATGACTCCGTCTGACGTAAAAGCCACTCTGTCTTTTTCTGATGGCAGCCCCAGTATGGACCTCCCTCTCTACAAGGGAACCATTGGCCCAGACGTCATCGACATTCGCAAGTTGTACGCCCAAACGGGCAAGTTCACTTACGACCCGGGCTTCCTTTCAACGGCGTCGTGCAGCTCAAAAATTACCTACATCGACGGCGACAAGGGTGAACTGCTCTACCGCGGCTACCCCATCGATCAGCTCGCCCAAAACTGTGACTTCCTGGAGGTGTGCTACCTCTTGCTCAAGGGCGAATTGCCTGATTCGGAGCAGCGTGGCTCCTTCACCAAGCTCGTGTCCAGCCACACCATGGTCAACGAGCAGATGCAGTTCTTCTTGCGTGGCTTCCGCCGCGATGCGCACCCCATGGCT
>CANHBY010000087.1 GCA_947458895.1 Burkholderiales bacterium
GCTAAGCCGATCGGGAAAGTTGAGCGGGTCACCCAGCGCTGCCTCACGCACCTGCTCAGAGGTCTCGAAATCAAAGTCGGCCAGGCCCAGCATATTGCCCAACACTCGCAACACCTTCCAGCCCGGACGGGTATCTCCCAGGGGCTTGACCACGCCATAAAAACTTTGAACCCGAGCCTCAGCATTCACAAAAGTGCCAGAGGTTTCGGTGAACGGGGCAATGGGCAAAATCACATCAGCACACTGAGCGGCGACACTCTTGAAGGGGGTCAAAGCGACCACCATTTCCGCTGCGCTCAGGGCCTTCAACGCAGCGGGTGCATCGGCAAAATCAAGCGCAGGCTCAACATTGAGTAGCACAACAGCCTTCATGCCACCCGACAGCATTTGCGCCGCATTAAGGCCACCATTGCGAGGCAGGGCATCGACCCATTGAGCGCCCACAGAGTTAGCTGCCTCCGTGAGATAGCCCACGCTGGCACCGGTCTGCTCGGCAATCCAATTGGCCAACAAGAGCAGCTGCGAGGCCTGAGGATGCTGAGCGGCGGCATTGCCTAACAGCACCGCCTTGTTCTCGCCACTCAACAAAGACTTTGCGATCGCTTTGGCCGGCTCGGATGCAGGCACGGCCAAGGGGGACGACACACCCTTGGCTTCAGCCACGGCCGTGGCGACCTCAGCCAATGCTCGCGGCCAATCGCTGGGGGTAGCGGTGAGCGTCTCGCCCATGTGCATCAGCCAATCATCGGAAACGGCTTGCAGGCGGTGAACCTGCGCACCCTTGCGGGCCGCCTGGCGAATACGTTGTGCAAACAGCGGGTGGTCTTTGCGCAAAAATGAGCCGACCACAAAGACACGTTGCAGATTTGAGAGCGAAGCAATGGAGGTTCCGAGCCAGCGCGCGCTGGAAGCGTTGCCTACATTGGCAAAATCTGCGTGACGCAGGCGATGGTCGATGTTATCGCTGCCCAAACCACGCATCAACTCTGCCAGCAAATGCAGCTCTTCGACGGTGCTGTGCGGCGCAGCCAAAGCGCCAATGCTCTGGGCCCCGTGGTCTTGCTTGATGTTCTTCAGGCCCTGGGCCACATATTCGAGCGCCGTGGTCCAGTCAACCGACTTCCACTCGCCGCCCTGCTTGATCAAGGGCGTTGTGAGGCGCTCTTCGCTGTTCACAGCTTCATACGAGAAGCGGTCGCGGTCAGCCAGCCAGCACTCGTTCACGGCCTCGTTTTCAAGCGGCACCACGCGAAGAACCTTATTGGCCTTGACCTGAACGATCAGGTTGGCACCCGTGCTGTCATGAGGGCTGACGCTCTTGCGGCGTGAGAGCTCCCAGGTGCGAGCGCTGTAGCGGAAAGGCTTGCTGGTGAGGGCTCCCACAGGGCAGACGTCGATCATGTTGCCCGACAGCTCGGAATCGATGGTTTCGCCGGCCACGGTGGTGATCTCGGAATGCTCGCCCCGATGAATCATGCCGAGCTCCATGATGCCGGCCACTTCTTGGCCGAACCTCACGCAGCGCGTGCAGTGAATGCAACGGCTCATTTCTTCCATGGAAATGAGGGGCCCCACATCCTTGTGGAGCACCACGCGTTTTTCTTCCTGATAGCGCGAGGCCGAGCCACCATAGCCAACCGCCAAATCTTGGAGTTGACATTCGCCGCCCTGGTCACAAATGGGGCAGTCAAGGGGGTGATTGATGAGCAAGAACTCCATCACGCTCTGCTGAGCCTTAATGGCTTTGTCGCTCTTAGTGCGAACGATCATGCCCTGGGTCACGGGCGTGGCGCAGGCGGGCATGGGTTTGGGCGCCTTTTCGACATCGACCAAACACATACGGCAATTGGCCGCAATCGAGAGCTTCTTGTGATAACAAAAGTGGGGGATGTAGGTGCCCGCCTTTTCAGCAGCGTGCATCACCATGCTGCCCTCGGTCACCTCAACTTTTTTGCCGTCAAGTTCAATTTCAATCATGAGACCCGTCGCTTAGCGACTCCATAAACAACCCGGCCGGCGGTCAAGCTGGTAGGGGATGGGCAAAAAATGTTCACTCGCATGCGAGCTCAAGCTGCCTCAGCAACCATCGGTTTCTTGTGCTCGATGAGGTAGGCAAATTCCTCGCGGAAATGCTTGAGCATCGCTCGCACAGGCATGGCGGCCGCATCGCCCAAAGCACAGATGGTGCGACCCTGAATGTTGTCGGCCACCGAGTTGAGCAAATCGATGTCCTCAGTGCGACCCTGCCCGTGGGCAATGCGCTCGACCATGCGATACAGCCATCCGGTACCCTCACGGCAAGGTGTGCATTGGCCGCAGCTCTCGTGCATGTAGAAATACGACAAGCGAAGCAGGCTCTTGACCATGCAGCGTGAGTCGTCGAGCACGATCACCGCCCCTGAACCGAGCATGGAGCCAGCCTTGGCAATGCTGTCGTAGTCCATGGTGGTGTCGAGCATGATGGAAGCCGGCAACACAGGCGACGACGAACCACCAGGGATCACGGCCTTGAGCTTTTGACCCTTGCGAACACCACCGGCCAGTTCGAGCAACACGGAAAATGGGGTTCCCATGGGAATTTCATAGTTGCCTGGGCGCTCGACATCACCCGAGACCGAATAAATCTTGGTGCCGCCGTTATTGGGTTTGCCCACCTCCAGGTAGGCCTGGCCACCATTGCAGATGATCCAGGGCACCGCAGCGAAGGTTTCGGTGTTGTTGATGGTGGTGGGCTTGCCGTACAAGCCGAAGCTGGCAGGGAACGGTGGCTTGAAGCGGGGCTGGCCTTTTTTACCCTCCAAAGACTCGAGCAGCGCCGTTTCCTCACCGCAGATATAGGCTCCAAAACCGTGGGCTGCATGCAATTGGAAACTAAAACTGGAACCCTGGATGTTGGCGCCCAAAAGGCCTGCCTCACGCGCCTCTTCGAGTGCGGCCTCAAAACGATCATAGGCCTCGAAGATTTCGCCGTGGATGTAGTTGTAGCCCACGGAAATGCCCATCGCATAGGCAGCGATGGCCATGCCTTCGATTACGCTGTGGGGGTTGTACAGCAGGATGTCGCGGTCTTTGCAAGTGCCGGGCTCACCCTCGTCAGAGTTGCACACCAAGTACTTCTGGCCAGGGAACTGGCGGGGCATGAAGCTCCACTTGAGGCCAGTGGGGAAGCCCGCACCGCCACGACCACGCAGGCCGGAGGTCTTGACCTCGGCAATCACCTGCTCAGGCAACATGCCCTCGGAGCCGTCTTGGCCGAGAATCTTTTTGAGGGCTTGGTAACCGCCCCTGGCGAGGTAGTCGTTCAAATGCCAATTGCTGCCGTTGAGGCCAGCGTAGATCTGAGGCTTGATATGGCGACCGTGGAAACAGGTCTCCTGTCCCTTGGCTTGAAACTTCGAAAGATCGAGCATGAAAGAAAACCTTTTGGCGACCTTGAGTGACTTAACGCAAAGCAGGCTGGGCCTGAAGCAGGCCGATCAGTTCGTCAAGCCTTTGCTTGTTCATGAAGCTGCACATTTGCCGGTCATTCACCAACAAAACCGGTGAGTCGGCACAAGCGCCCAGACATTCGCTTTTCTGAACCGTGATTCGACCATCGGCCGTTGTGCCGCCCTCTTCTACGCCCAGGCGTTCGCACAGATGTTCCAGCGCTGTTTGCCCATCACGCAGTTGACAAGGCAAGTTGGTACAGACGTTCAACTTGAACTGGCCCAGCGGGCGCTGGTTGTACATGTTGTAGAAGGTGGTGACCTCATGCACGGCAATGACCGGCATCCCCAGATACTCAGCCACCAGCTTTTCGCTCTCAGGCGACACATGCCCATGGTCTTGCTGAACGACGGCCAGGCAAGCCATCACGGCCGACTGCTTTTGGTCGGCTGGGTATTTGGCAACTTCGCGAGCAAAACGCGCACGAGTGGCATCAGAAAGAATGAATTCACTCACCGGTCAACCTCCCCAAACACGATATCCATGGTGCCGATCACGGCCACAGCGTCGGCGATCATGTGGCCGCGGGACAGTTCATCGAGCGCGGCCAAATGGGCAAAGCCAGGCGCGCGAATTTTCAGGCGATAAGGCTTGTTGGAGCCATCACTCACCAGGTAAATACCGAACTCACCTTTAGGGTGCTCGACGGCAGCGTAGGCTTCGCCTTCGGGCACGTGGAAGCCTTCAGTGAACAACTTGAAGTGGTGAATCAGTTGTTCCATGCTGGTCTTCATTTCGACCCGGGAAGGTGGCGCCACTTTGTGATTGTCGGTGATCACAGGACCGGGATTGGTACGCAGCCAATCGACGCACTGCTTGATGATCCGGTTGGACTGACGCATTTCCTCGATACGCACAAGGTACCGGTCATAGGTGTCGCCATTGACGCCCACAGGAACATCAAAGTCCATCTTGGCGTAGACATCGTAGGGTTGGTTTTTGCGAAGGTCCCAGGCGATGCCTGAACCACGCAGCATGGGCCCCGTGAAGCCCAAATTGAGGGCGCGCTCTGGAGAGACAACGCCGATACCTACGGTACGCTGCTTCCAGATGCGGTTGTCGGTGAGCAGTGTTTCGTAATCGTCAACATAGCGCGGGAAGCGCTGGACGAAGTCATCAATGAAGTCGAGCAAAGAACCTTGGCGGTTTTCATTGAGCTTGGAAATGGCCTTGGCATTGCGGATTTTCGATGCCTTGTACTGCGGCATCAAATCGGGCAGATCGCGATAAACACCACCCGGACGGAAGTAGGCCGCATGCATACGAGCACCGGAGACGGCCTCGTAGGTATCAAAAAGGTCTTCACGCTCGCGGAAGCAGTAGATGAAAATATTCATCGCGCCGCAGTCAAGGCCGTGGCACCCGAGCCAGAGCAAATGGTTCAGCAAACGAGTGATCTCGCTGAACATGACCCTGATGTACTGAGCACGCTCAGGCACCTGGATTCCCAGCAACTTCTCAAGGGCCAAGCAATAGGCATGTTCGTTGCACATCATCGACACGTAGTCGAGACGGTCCATGTAGGGCAACGATTGAATGAAGGTTTTGCTCTCGGCTAACTTTTCGGTGGCACGGTGGAGCAGGCCAATGTGCGGATCGGCGCGTTGAATGACTTCGCCGTCAAGCTCGAGTACCAAGCGCAACACACCGTGCGCGGCCGGGTGCTGAGGACCGAAGTTGAGGGTGTAATTCTTGATTTCAGCCATTGAGTTTCATCCCGAATCGGTGGCAGGCCATCAGTGCAATCCGCCGTAGTTTTCGTCGCGGACAATGCGCGGCGTGATTTCACGCGGCTCGATGGTCACTGGCTGGTAGATGACACGCTTTTGCTCAGGGTCATAGCGCATCTCCACGTGACCGGAGGTGGGAAAATCTTTACGGAAGGGGTGCCCAATGAAGCCGTAATCGGTGAGGATGCGGCGCAGGTCTTGGTGCCCTTCGAAGATGATGCCGAACAGGTCGAAGGCTTCGCGTTCGAACCAATTGGCGGCACTCCAGACCTCGGTCACTGAGGCCACCAAGGGGAGATCATCATCCGGGCAGAAAACCTTCAGGCGCAAACGCCAGTTATGCCCCACCGAGAGCAGGTGAGACACCACACAGAAACGAGGCCCTTCCCAAGGCTGATCTTTGTACGAGGCATAGTCGACACCGCACAGATCGATCAGTTGTTGAAATCTCAGCTCAGGATGATCGCGCAGCAGAGTAGCGCAATCGAGATAGTCAGCCGAGGAGACAGCGATGGTGATTTCACCACGCTCAACGCGAAGATGCTGCAGCTTAGCGCCGAGGCAAGTGGAGAGCGCTGTTTGAAGCGTTTGGAGTCTGGTCATAAAGAGGTCACGCGCTCAACGGGCAATGGTGTTTTCTCTGCGGATCTTGGATTGGAGTTGCAAGATGCCGTACAGCAACGCCTCAGCGGTGGGTGGACAACCGGGAACGTACACATCGACCGGCACAATGCGATCACAGCCACGCACCACCGAGTAGCTGTAGTGGTAGTAGCCACCACCGTTGGCACAGGAGCCCATGCTGATGACCCAACGAGGTTCGGCCATTTGGTCGTAAACCTTGCGCAAGGCCGGCGCCATTTTGTTGCACAGTGTGCCAGCCACGATCATGAGATCACTCTGGCGCGGACTGGGCCTGAAAAGCATACCGAAGCGATCAATGTCGTAGCGAGCAGCACCCGCATGCATCATCTCGACGGCGCAGCAGGCCAAACCGAAAGTCATGGGCCAAAGCGACCCCGTCTTGGACCAGTTGATGACGGAATCCAAACTGGTGGTGACGAAACCCTCTTTCAAAACGCCTTCAATGCCCATGTTGTCACCTCACTCCCA
>CANHBY010000088.1 GCA_947458895.1 Burkholderiales bacterium
ATTCGCGGCTGCTGTCCCAAGGGCAGAGTGATGTAGACCTCCTGAATACCCTGCTCACTGACATATTGAGCAACGCGTTTCAGGCCTCCCAAAATTTGATCGCCAGGCTTGATTTGAACCCGATCACCGGTGCGGTCCTCGAAGAAGCCGATGAAATCGATCCCTTGATGGTGGTTTTCATTGAGAGAGCGGGCGATCTTGACCCCCAGGGCTCCAGCACCCACGATGATGGCGGAGCGCCGGTTTTTGGGTTTCATGGCTCGTGCCCCAACTACGAGCTGCCCCACCCAGACGCTGACCCACTGAAGCACTGGCGTAGTGAGAATCCAGGCCAGAACCGCGACACGATCGAATAGCTGAAGACTTTGGGTGGCGTAGCCGCAAAGGTACAAAATCAAGATCACAGTCACCCAAGACAGGCTGATTTCGGTCGCGGCCACCAGCAGGTTCTCGCGGAAACGGTTGCGGCCAGGGAAGGTCAGGGCCACCACCAGGAAGCACAGAACCTGCACAGGGCGGTCAATCGGCTCACCCACAGCCACATTGGCCAGCAAGAACACCAACACCGTCAGTACAGGCTCCAGCACAGCAGCCACGAATGACATGACAGACTGAGGAGCGCTGTAAAAAGTACGTTTGTTGTGACTGTGTTCGTCGAACATGTGTGCCTACGGCGTTTGCGCGGATGATTTCGGCTGAGAGATCAGCGCGTTTCCCCGCGAGAATTTTCTGGGCGAGTTGAAAGGATCAGCCCTGATGTTGTCAATCTAAAGTCAAGAACTTTGAGCAAAACAACTTTAGGTCATGGCGTGCCCCCAAAAACTCGGCCGGGGAAATTCAGCTCATTATTTCAGACCTTAGGCTCGGGGCCCCCCTAAAAAAGAATGCCAAGATGGAGAGCCTGATCCAAAATGACGCGCCTTTGGATCGAGGCCGTCTGCATGGCTGCATAAATCCCAGAGATTCACCCCGGATCTGTCGGGCCACGGTCAACGAGCGCAACAAGGTTTCAACGTCCATGCAAAGGCAGGGTCGAACTCCCGCAGCAGCCGGGTCGCAGACGATCGGTGTCAAGAGAGCCTTCAAATCGGTGCGATAAACTCGGCCGATGCCAAATGCACTGCCAATCGACCCGGTGTGGGTGTCGGAGCCACTTCTGCTAGAACGCCCTCATGCGGTTTTAAGCCTGGAAAGAGCCTTGTCATGAGTCCTGAGCAATCCTCCAGCTATTACAAACACCATATTTTTTTCTGCCTCAACCACCGTGAAAACGGCGAGGGCTGTTGTGCTCAGCATGGCGCGCAGGCTGCGTTTGATCATTGCAAAGCCCGCGTTAAAAGCGAGCAATTGGCAGGCCCCGGCGGGGTTCGTGTCAATAAGGCTGGTTGCCTTGATCGCTGCGCGGGTGGCCCGGTGGCCGTGGTTTATCCCGAGGGTGTTTGGTACACCTTTGTCGACGAGTCTGATATCGACGAAATCATCGACTGCCATCTCAAAGGTGGCAAGGTGGTTGACCGTTTGGTGTTGCCGCCTGCCGTGGGTCGCTGAGCCGAACACCGGATTTTTTGATGAACGCACACACTGTTCGGCAATTGCTCGCGGGCCCCGCGGGCCTTTTAGAGTGTTCACTGGATGCGCCCGCCGGTGGGCTACAGCCCTTGGGTGTGGCCGTGATCTGCCACCCCCATCCGCAGCATGGCGGCACCATGGACAACAAGGTGGTTCAAACCATGGCACGCGCACTGTTGCAATTGGGCTGGCGCACCGTGCGGTTCAACTACCGTGGCGTGGGGGCCTCGCAAGGCGCTTGGGATGAAGGTCGCGGCGAGGTCGATGACGCCTTGGCCGTGATCGAGGCGAGCCGCGATCCGCTGGTGCCGTTCATGCTTGGTGGGTTTTCGTTTGGTGCTTTTGTGGCTGCACAGGCGGCCAAGTTGTTGCCAACGCAGGACAAGCCAGAGCGCTTGGTTCTGGTGGGCCCCTCGACCCAGCGCCAGCGCATGGCCGATGTGCCCTCGGGCAGCATCGTGATCCACGGCGAGTCTGACGAAGTGGTGCCACTATCTGCTACGCTGGACTGGGCCCGGCCCCAGCATCTGCCTGTGATTGTTTTTCCTGGTGTAGGCCATTTTTTCCACGGGCAACTTGCCTTGCTCAAAACTGTGTTGTTGCAGCAGTTGAGCGCATCAACACCCGCGGCTTGATTGCCCTTTGAATTTTCTGCCGCGATTTTTTCAACGCGGCCTCCTCTAACAAGAAACTTGGTGTCATGAAACGAATTTTTGCTTTTATCTTGGCTGTTTGTGTGGTCAGCACGGCCGCCGCCCAGGCGCTTCAGCCACCTGAAGTCGCAGCACGCAACTTTCTCTTGCTGGATCTCAGCAGCGATCAGGTGTTGGCCGAGCGTGATGCCGATGCCAGCGCCGACCCGGCTTCGCTGACCAAGCTGATGACGGCTTATGTGGTGTTCAATGCGATTCGCGAGAAAAAGCTTTCGTTGGAGCAAACGATTTCGGTGTCCAAACGCGCTTGGGATGAGCGCAAGGGCGGCGGTTCACTGATGTTCATCGACACGACCATGACGCCCAAGGTACAGGAGTTGCTGCATGGCATGATCGTCCAAAGCGGTAACGACGCCTCGGTCGCTTTGGCTGAGGCAGTGGGCGGTACGCTTGAGCAGTTCGTGGGCATGATGAACCGTCAGGCTCAGAGTTTCGGGCTCAAAAACACCTCCTTCAAGAACGTAACGGGCCTCACGGAAGCCGGCCACAAAAGCACCGCCCGTGACCTGGCGGTGATCGCCACGCACATCATTCGAGACTTCCCCGAGTTCTATACCTACTACTCGCTCAAAGACTTCAAATACAACAACATCTCCCAGCCCAATCGCAACCTGTTACTGCGCCGTGACCCCACGGTAGACGGCATGAAGACCGGCTACACCGAGGCGGCGGGCTATTGCCTCATTGCCAGTGCCCAGCGCGATTTTCCGAACGGCAAACGGCGCTTGTTGAGCGTGGTTCTGAACACCACCTCGATGGAGGCGCGTGCCAGCGAGAGTCAAAAGCTGCTTAACTGGGGCTATCAGGCCTTCGATGCCGTTCAGCTCTTGGATCCTGCCAAGCCGATCACCACGGTTGAGGTCTGGAAGGGGCAGGCTAAGCAGGTGAACCTGGGTGCGGCACGCTCGGTGTTCGTCAGCGTCCCCAGAGGCGACAGCGGCAAGCTGCAAACCCAGCTTGAGCGCACCGATCCGCTGGTGGCCCCCTTGACCAAGGGGCAGGCGGTGGGCACCATCAAAGTGTCTAACGCCAATGGCGTGGTGGTGCAGGTGCCCTTGGTGGTGATGGAGCCCGTGGAGCAAGCCAGCTGGTTTGGCCGCATGTGGGATGCCCTGCGCCTTTGGATCAAATAGGTCGTTGGTATGCAAGAAATTCCCCCCGGCGAATCGCTGATCACCTACCCCTGCGAGTTCCCCATCAAGGTGATGGGGCTCAACGTGGATGGCTTCACCGAGGCCGTGATCAGCATCGCAGCTCAGTTCGACCCCACCTTTGGCCCTCACGCGGTTCAAACTCGCCCGAGTACAGCTCACAAATACCTTGGCGTCACGGTGACCATCACCGCCACAAGCCGTGCGCAGCTCGATGAGCTCTACAGAACCTTGAGCACGCACCCCTTGGTCAAGATGGTGTTGTGAAGCCTGTGAAATTCGGTCACCAAGCTTTTCAATCGTGAGTGCTGAGCCAGCCAACCCTGGCCTGGCCAGGGCCATTGTTCGTGAGCTCGGGCGGGTTGACTATCTGCCCACGATCAAGGCCATGCAGGCCTTTACCGAGGGCCGCGAGGCCCAGACGCCCGATGAGCTCTGGCTGTGCGAGCACTCTCCGGTATTCACGCAGGGCGTGGCTGGGGAGGCCTCGCATGTGCTCAATCCGGGCTCGATTCCGGTGGTGTCTACCAACCGGGGGGGGCAAGTGACCTATCACGGGCCTGGCCAGGTGGTGGCTTATCCCCTGATCAACCTGAAGCGGCTCGGCATTTTTGTCAAAGAATACGTGTACCGCCTAGAGCACTGTGTGCTCAAAACCCTTGAGTTCGTGGGTGTCACCGGCCATCGGGTGCCGGGCGCGCCTGGCATTTATGTGCGGCTCGATGACCCCTTCAGTCACGCTCCCCTCGAGGCCGCTGAGCCCCGCGAGCGGCAGGGCATTCAGGGCGGTGACTTGAGCGCTTTCCGCGGCCTAGGCAAAATTGCGGCTTTGGGTATCAAGGTCAGCCGGCACTGCACCTACCACGGGGTGGCGCTGAACGTAGCGATGGATCTCTCTCCCTTTTCCCTCATCAATCCCTGTGGGTACTCTGGTCTTCAAACGGTTGACTTGGCTACACTTGGCATTCAGATTCACCCCGCCGAGGCAGCACAATGCTTGGCTGAAAAGCTGGTGTCTCATTTGAGCCCCTGATTTTCGAATCCAAGTAACACGCTACCCTCGGCATGAGCGGCCTCACCGCCGCACCCCAGAAAGTTTCCAATGGCTACCCATAACGTGATCCGCGAGGCGCAAAACGCCGAGTCCTACGACGCCACGGCCAAGCAAAAATCGCAGGCCAAGACCGCGCGCATCCCGATCAAAATCATCCCGGCCGAAACCCTCAAAAAGCCAGACTGGATCCGCGTCAAGGCCGGCTCGCCCACCACCCGTTTCTACGAAATCAAGCAAATCCTGCGTGAGCACAACCTGCACACGGTGTGCGAAGAGGCCTCGTGCCCCAACATCGGTGAGTGCTTCGGCAAGGGCACCGCCACCTTCATGATCATGGGCGACAAATGCACCCGCCGCTGCCCGTTTTGCGATGTGGGCCATGGCCGCCCCGACCCGCTGGATGTCAATGAACCCGCCAACTTGGCCAAGACCATTGCCGCGCTCAAGCTCAAGTATGTGGTCATCACCAGCGTTGATCGCGATGACCTGCGCGATGGCGGCGCCGCCCATTTCAAGGAGTGCATTGAGCAGGTCCGTGCCCAGAGCCCCGAGACGCGCATCGAGATCCTCACCCCCGACTTCCGTGGTCGCATGGATCGCGCCCTCGACATTCTCAAGTCGGCTCCGCCCGACGTCATGAACCACAACCTTGAAACGGTGCCACGTTTGTACAAAGAGGTGCGCCCTGGGTCAGACTACGCCTACAGCCTGAACCTGCTCAAGCGCTTCAAGGAGTTCGCCCCCGAGGTTCCCACCAAGAGCGGCATCATGGTGGGCTTGGGCGAAACCGACGAAGAGATCTTGCAGGTCATGCGCGATATGCGCGAGCACAACATCGACATGCTCACCCTCGGGCAATATCTGGCTCCCAGCGGCCACCACCTGCCAGTGCTCCGTTACGTGCACCCCGACACCTTCAAGATGTTCGAGGAAGAGGCCTACAAAATGGGCTTCACCCACGCCGCCGTGGGCGCGATGGTTCGCTCGAGTTATCACGCTGATCAGCAGGCACATGCTGCCGGGGTGAACTGAGGGCGGGCTGCCTGTACGTTTCGTGACCCCAAGTCCGACAGGCTGCTAGAGCCAGTGCCATCGTCCCAGCCATGCCAGGGATGTCGCCCAAGCTCGCCCAGATTATTCAGCCAGGCATTCGAACCCCCACCAGCCACTGTTGACCACGGGGAGCTCTGCGGTTAATTGGGCAGCCATCAGATGGGGTGGGTGGAATACTCAAGCTGAGCTTGAAATGTGCTCAGCTGCCCCCACCTGTACTTCTGCTTCCGGATGCTCGGGCGATTCCGTGCATCAAGAACAATTCGACTGGCCACGCCTTCGCTGGGTCTCATCGGTTCAGACAAGAAAATCATCTCGATCATGGAAAAACAAACCCGCTCCTTTCAAGCTGAAGTCACACAAATTCTTCACCTCGTCACGCACTCGCTGTATTCGAACAAGGAAATCTTCGTTCGAGAATTGATTTCCAATGCATCGGACGCCTGCGACAAATTGCGCTTCGAGGCCCTGAACAACGCAGCGCTGTTCGAAGACAGCCCGAATCTGGAGGTCAGGGTCGCTGTCGACCCCGAGGCCAAGACGATCACCATCACGGACAACGGCATCGGCTTGTCGGCTGATGAAGCGGTGGCGAATCTGGGCACCATTGCCAAGAGTGGCACGCGTGAGTTCATGGCAGCCCTCGCGGGAGACCAGAAGAAAGACGCTCAACTGATTGGTCAATTCGGGGTTGGTTTCTACAGCGGGTTCATCGTGGCCGATCGCATCGTCGTCGAGTCTCGTCGTGCCGGCCTGCCTGCGGAGGAAGGTGTTCG
>CANHBY010000089.1 GCA_947458895.1 Burkholderiales bacterium
CCACGCAGTGATCCAACCATTGGCGTTTTGGGCGGTGGTTTTGGGCCTCATTTTGTGCTGGGCTTTCACCAAGCCAGCCCACGCCGGCAATGTCGAACTGACCCAGGCTGAGGTGGTGATAAGCGATGCCGCGAGTTTCCCTTCGAACGCCGAGGCCGAAAGGATTACTCTGCCCGATGATTGGTCGGTCAACCGGCCGGGCTACAGCGGGTCAGTCTGGTACCGGCTTCAGTTCGACAGGCCTCCGGATGTTTCCGCCGGCGAGCCGCTGGTGATCCACATCGTGCGAGTTTGTAGCAACCTGGAGGTGACGCTCAACGGCCAACCTCTGTTTAACGGGGGGCGCATGGAAGAACCCGTGACGCGCAACTGTGACTCCTCACAGCTCATGGTACTGCCCCCCTCCGTTTTGAAGCCCGAGCACAACACTCTCGACATCAAGGTGCGGGGCTCTAGCTTAGAAAGCGTCGCCAGTCGTCAGCGCGCCGCGGGCTTGTCGATCGTTCATTTAGGCACGCCAGACAACCTCGTCCGAGCCCACCAAGTTCAGCGATTCTGGGGCCCAACGTGGGCGCGAGCGAGCTGTGCCACGCTGGCTGTCTTGGGGTTGCTGATGATTGCGCTGAGCATGCTGGGTCGGCGCGAAGCACCGCTGATGTATTTTGGCTTGTTGACCTTGAGCTGGTCATTGATGGCGGCAGGCTTGGCTTGGCACAACCCACCGCTTGAGTCGAGTCGCTATGAATTACTGCTCGCAGCCAGTTTTCCGGTGTTGGGTGCTTTCGCGGTTCAGTTTTTGCTCAGCCATGCCGGCGTTCGGTCTCGCCTTTTTGAGTCATTGCTGGTGTTGCAGTGCTTGGTGGTGCCAGTCACGCTCACACTGGCTGGTATGGGCCACCTGTTTGACGTCGCAAGAGCCTGGTACACCTTGATCGGCCTGGAATTATTAGCAGCGATGGGCTTATACCTTTGGCTCGCCTTCCAGTCACGTCGAACCGACTTCCAACTAATGGCTTTGCTGTTACCGTTTGGCGCTCTGCTAGTGATTTTTGAACTGAAAAACCAGTACTTCGGCGGATTGATCGAGCCCTCATCCATGGCCTTCGATCTAGCCCCCACGATACTCTTGGCCCTTGGATTCTTGACGCTGCTTCTCGACCTGACACGCGCCCTGCGAGCCGCTGAGCTGGCTCGCCTAGAAGTTGAAACTCGAGCACTGGAAACCGCCGCCGAGATGGAGTACAACTTTGCGCAAATGGCCGACGAGCGTGTGCAACAAGTCACTGAGGCCGAGCGCAAGCGAATTGCGAGCGACTTGCATGACGACTTGGGTGCCAAGTTACTCACCATCGTTCATACCAGTCAAAACGAGCGCATTTCCTCGCTGGCTCGAGAGGCCCTGGAGGAAATGCGTCTTTCGGTCAGGGGCCTGACGGGGCGCCCAATGCGCCTGCTGGATGCGCTGGGTGACTGGCGCGCCGAAATCGTGATGCGCCTGGGCCAAGCAGGCATTGAGGCCGACTGGAAGACCCCAGTAAGCGAAACCGAGCAAGCTCTGACAGCGCGTGTTTATGTGCAGAGCACACGAGTCTTGCGCGAGTCGGTCAGCAACATCATCAAACACAGCGGGGCGTCGCTTTGCACCGTGAGTTGCACCTTTGATGAGCATGAATTCAGCATCACAGTTCAGGACAACGGTCGCGGCATTCCCCCGTCATCCGACTCCAAACTCGACCGTGGTCACGGCATGGCAAGCATGAAGCACCGGGCCAAACAACTGAACGGCCAGTGCCTGGTGGAGTCTGCTCCAGGCTTCGGGACCGTGATCAGACTCACAATTCCCTTTGAAAGCAGCGTGCAAACCGTCTAATTGACCTTTTCGAATGCTGGCCAGGGGGTACGATCAGGGCGGCAAGCGGTTTTGGACGGTGTAAGTCGGACTCGCTCGCTCGCTCGTCAACCTGAGTTCTGGTAAGCCTCATGACCAACATCCTGCTCCTTGAAGACCTGCCTGAAATCCGGAGTTGGCTCAAAGCCTTGATTCTTCAGGTGTTCCCTGGTGCCAACGTTTGCGAAGCAGCGCGGGTGCAAGACGCACTGCAGTTGGTTCGTAATGAGAAGTTCAATCTGGCCCTGGTCGACCTGGGGCTGCCCGACGGCACGGGTGTCGATGTGGTGATCGCCCTGCGAGACACTCAGCCGGATGTTCAGTCGGTGGTGGTCACTATTCATGATGGTGACGAACACCTCTTCCCCGCCCTTCAAGCGGGTGCCTTCGGGTATTTGCTCAAGGAGCAAGCTCGCGAGCTGATCGCTGAGCAACTCAAGCGCATGAGTCAGGGTGAGCCGCCTTTGTCGCCGTCTATTGCTCGGCGCGTGATCGCCTTCTTTGCTGCACAGAGCAAGCCCCAAGCCTCTGCCAACCAACTGACTCACGTTGCCCTTTCAGACCGCGAAAATGAGGTGCTTTTGCGCGTGGCCAAGGGCTTCACACTGCCCGAAATCGGCGTGCAGCTCAACTTGTCGCGGCACACCATTGCCGACTATGTGAAGCAGATTTATCGCAAGCTCAACGTGAACTCGCGCGCCGAGGCCGCCTTGGAGGCCCAGCGCCTGGGGCTTTTCAGGCGCTGAAGGCTCTAGCAGCCTGTCGGACTTGGGAGTCGTCGGCTGCAAATCAGCCGCAGCACCCCATTTTTCACCGTCTTTTTGGCCCATAGCTGAGCTATGGGCCTGCAAACCCGGCAAAAATTGGCCTCGCTGGGGCTGATTTTCGCTTTCGACGCCCCAAGTCCGACAGGCTGCTAGGGCTAGCTGACACCATCAGCGAGCCCACCCGTGCCGAGCTTGTGTCAACACGCCCTGAGCATCCAGCTCGAAACTGTCACCATCGTGGGCCATGAAGAGCGCCCCTTGGTAGCGGGACCGGGCCTCTGCCTGCACATCGGCCAGGCTGCGGGGCTGGCTCGGGTCATCCCTGTAGCGGGGGCTGAAATGGGTGAGCACCACATGGGGCACGGCTGACATCCTGGCTGCATCAGCCACGCGGGCTGCTGTGCTGTGCTGAGAGCCTGGGCCGACCTTGGCCAACACATCCTCGGTGTAGGTGGCTTCGTGCACCCAGGCATCCACCGGCCCAAAGCCTGCCAGCAAATCAGGCCGGTCATTGTCACCTGCCACCACGATGCAGCGCTGACGCGCAGGCCGCATCAACACTTGCTCGGGGCGAATCAGCTCACCGCAGGGCAGTGTCACGGCTTGGCCATGCAGCAAATCTCCCCACAGGGGGCCACGCGGCACACCAAGCGATTGCAGCGCACCCTCATCCAGACCTGAACGCGGCAAGGCCTCTCGAAATGCATAGGCAAAAGACGGCACACGATGAGACAGCGCCCGGGCCTCCACGCTGACCCCTTCGTCCTGCCACAACGTGACACCCAGGGGTGACTCATCGACCGCCAAAAACACCACCTCAAAAGCCAAATGCAAACCGGTGAACTCACTGGCCGCCTCAATCAGGCGAGCAACCGCGCGAGGCCCAACCAGAGTCAGGGGCCGGGTTCGGCCGGCGAGCGAAGCGCTTGCCAATAACCCAGGAAGCCCGTAGCAATGGTCTCCATGCACATGCGTGATGAAGACAGCTTGCAACTGGGCCAGTGTGACCTCAGCGCG
This sequence comes from Burkholderiales bacterium, assembly GCA_947458895.1. Taxonomy (GTDB): domain Bacteria; phylum Pseudomonadota; class Gammaproteobacteria; order Burkholderiales; family Burkholderiaceae_C; genus CANHBY01. The sequence continues at coordinate 3,673 of CANHBY010000089.1, forward strand.
CAAAATCTGGCGCTGGGTGCCATCACCGCAATCGACCAAATACCAGGCCTTCGAGTTCCGACGCCCAACCGCCAACCCAGACACATTGCGGCTTAAAGTGGGGGCGCCAGATGAGGTGCCCAGAAACCGAATCTTCATACCCTCTAAACAATCACGGGTTCAGGCTCGAGACGAATCCCGAAACGCCCATAAACGCTTTCCTGAATGGCCCGGGCCAAAGTCAGGACCTCGGAGCCTGTGGCCCCACCCCGATTGACGAGCACCAACGCCTGCCTCTCGTACACGCTCGCCCCGCCCACCGACTTGCCCTTCCAGCCACAAGCATCAATCAGCCAACCCGCTGCCAGCTTAACGTTGCCATCAGGCATGGGATAGTGAACAACGGCGGGGTCTCGGTCGATGATGTCGCGACATTGCTCTGGCGTGACCACCGGATTTTTGAAAAAGCTGCCGGCGTTACCGATCACTTGCGGATCAGGCAACTTGGCGCGGCGAATCGCGATCACCCAATCGGCAATGAGCTGGGCACCCGGCTGGGTGATGCCGGTTTCAGCCACCTTGCGCTCCAGCTCCAAATAACCCAACACGGGAGCCCAGGGCTTGGGCAAGCGAAAGCGAACCCGTGTGATCAGGCTGCGGCCGGCCAAGTCGTGTTTAAAAACACTGTCTCTGTAAGCAAAGGCGCACACAGAGGGCCCCAAGGTGACGCTGCGACCGGTACAAAGATCAACGGCATCGAGGCTTTCGAACCGATCTTTCAACTCCAAGCCATAGGCGCCAATGTTTTGAACGGGCGCAGCACCCACCGAGCCCGGAATCAGGGCCAGGTTTTCGAGGCCTGGCCAGCCTTGGGCGAGCGTCCACATCACCAATTCATGCCAGTTTTCGCCCGCACCCGCCTCGACAATCCAGGCGCTGGCGTCCTCACTCACCAAACGCTTGCCCATCACCTCCACCTTGAGCACGGTGGCAGGCAGGTCGCGCGTTAAGACAATGTTGCTGCCACCGCCCAAAATGAAATGCGGACCGCGACCCAGATCAGGGTGATCGACCAGATGCCGAACGTCAGCATCGGAGGTAATGCGCACCAAACGTTGCGCAACCGCTGGCAGGCCAAAGGAGTTGTAGGGTTTAAGGCTCGTGCCTGTTTCTATTTGCATGGCAAAATTTTCACTGAATCTTGACGAGCACCTGAGCCCCCGAGGGGGGTGGCTCGTTGTTTAACGCTGTTTCATTGGAAGACATCATGCCCAGTTTTGACACGGTTCTTGAGCCTAATTTGGTAGAAGTTCGCAATGCAGTCGACCAAACCGCCAAGGAGATCGGTACTCGCTTCGACTTCAAAGGCTCCTCGGCCCGCGTGGAATTGAAAGATAAAGAGCTCACGGTGTATGCCGACAGCGATTTTCAGATCAGCCAAGTCACAGACATCCTGTTGGCCAAGCTCACCAAGCGCAGCGTTGACATTCGCTTCCTGGATCGCAGCGCCAAAATCGAAAAGATTGGGGGCGATAAAGTCAAACAACTCGTCACCGTGAAGAATGGCATTGACTCGGAAACTGGTAAAAAGATTCAATCACTCATCAAGCAAGGCAAACTCAAAGTGCAAGCTGCCATTCAGGGGGACACCGTGCGAATCACAGGTGCCAAGCGTGATGACTTGCAAACCGCCATGGCCCAGATTCGGCAAGCCATTTCTGAGGTTCCTCTTTCGTTTAACAACTTCCGAGACTGAATATGTCAAAGCCTCTGGCCCTGTTGAGCTTGCTGGCGCTTGGCATCGCAGTGGGTGTTGTCCACGCCCAAACTGTGACCGAACCAAGCCAACGCACAGCCCTGCAAGCACCCGAGGTTGGGTTGAGTGGGCGCATGGGCGACAAGGCCTTGCTGATCATCAATGGTCAGCTGCACACGGTGTCGCCGGGGGCAAAGCGTGATGGTGTCACCCTGATCTCTGTAGCTGAAAACCAGGCCACCGTCGAAATCGAAGGGCAGCGCCAAGTGTTGATACTTGGCGCCTCCGCTGCCCGAGTCACCAGCGCACCGAGCCCCAGATCATCGGGCGGGAAAATCATCTTGACAGCGGGTAGCGGCGGTCATTTTCTGAGCCTGGGCCTCGTCAATGGGCGCAGTGTTCAATTTATGCTCGACACCGGCGCCACCTCTGTCGCGCTCAGCCAACAAGATGCCGAACACATTGGAATCGACTGGCGCAGCGGCCAGAGAATCTCGGTCAGCACCGCCAACGGCCAAATCATTGCTTATCGCGTACTCCTCAACACGGTCAGCATCCAGGACGTTCAGGTCCACAATGTGGAAGCCACCATTGTTCCCTCACCGATGCCCTATGCCTTGCTCGGCAACAGCTTCCTGACTCGCTTTCAAATGAAGCGTGTCAACGACCAAATGACACTGGAAAAAAGACCGTGAATCTGGCACAGGTTCTCTTCTCACAGGGCTTCGGTACCCGGCGCGAATGCGAGGGCTTGGTGCTAGGCGGGCATGTTCACCATGAGGGCCAGGTTTGCAATGACCCGTCCATCCACATGCCCACCGAAGGCCTCATGCTCAAGGTGCGCGGGCAGCTGTGGCCCTTCCAGGCCAAGGCGCTGA
>CANHBY010000090.1 GCA_947458895.1 Burkholderiales bacterium
AAGCCAGTAGGCTACCAGCGTGATTTTCTCGATGCCTACCGCCCCAACGAGACCTGGTATTTGTCTCAGTCGCTGCGCCGCCAATTACACAAAATGGGCCGAACCACGGACGTCGACGAACCTGCGGGCACCCACAGCCGCGCCATTCTCAACCGATTACTGATCGACTTTTCATGGGCATCGAGCCACCTGTAAGGCAACACCTACTCCCGGCTCGACACGCGCGAGCTCATTGAGCATGGCAAGGCCGCACGGGGTAAGGCTGCCATCGAAACACAGATGATCCTGAATCATAAGACGGCGATCGAGCTGCTGGTCGAAAACATCGACAGTGCGGAGTTCAACCGCTACACCCTCATGAATTTGCACAGCGCTTTGGCGGAAAACTTGCTGCCAAATCCAGCCGATGAGGGGCGTATTCGCCAGCACGCCGTCGATATCGGCAAAAGCGGCTACCGCCCAGTCTCAACACCACAGCAGGTTGAAGAAGCGCTGGATGTGCTTCTGGGCAAGGCTAGCCAAATTGGAGACCCGTTCGAACAGTCCTTCTTCATGATGGTGCACTTGCCTTACCTGCAGCCCTTTGCCGACATCAACAAGCGCACCTCGCGCTTGGCCGCCAATCTGCCGCTGTTCCGTGCGAACCTTTGTCCGCTGACTTTTCTGGGCGTGCCGGAGCAGGCCTACAGCCGGGCCACCCTCGGCGTGTACGAAATGACCCGTGTGGAGCTGCTGCGTGACCTTTACGTCTGGGCTTAGGAACGTTCGACGCAGGAATATCTGGCCATCAAGCAAGACGTGGCAGAGCCCGACCCCCTTCGCTTGGCATGGCGTGATCTCATCAAGCAGATCATCCGCGAAGTCATCACACATCCGGAGCTCGAGCCGCTTCCCTATATTCAGCGGGCCGCGGCAGAGGGTGTTCCCGAGGGCGAAAAATCGGCCCTACAGGCCTTGATTGTCGAAGAACACCGGAGGCTGCACGAAGGGGTGCTGGCGCGCTACGGTTTACGACCGTCCGATTACGCAGCATGGGAGGCGGTTCATGGTCATTGACGAACGCGGGTTCGCTTTGCGCTGAGTCGAGCGAATTTTCGCGTGCGAAAACCGGTTTTTCGGGCTGATTTGGTCGGCGTGAGCCGTTCCGCCCAGAGCCGTTCCAGCCGCGTGCTCAACATCCCGACCACCAATGTCCTGTTGGGTCTGCGTTGGACAGGCTGTTTGTCGAGTTTTCAGAAGAATGTTGGGCGAAAAGCAAGACTTGACCCCGTGTCTCACACAGTCACACAGTCATTCCCGCGCACGCGGGGATGGCGGCCAGGTGTGGCCGGTGTCAAGGTGGCTTGGCGGCATGTTCAATCTCGATTTTCGGTGTGCTGAAATAAAGCGAAACGGAAGACTCGATCCTGCGTTTGGTGAGGGATTAAAGTTTGGGTTGGGGGGTTTATATTTGAGACTTGACCCCGACTGTTGTTTGCTAAACGAACAGTATTGAGACTTGACCCCCTCTTTTACGCAGTGCTGGACCTCCGCAGTGCTAAAAACGCGACCCGGTCTGACGGGTGTTTGTGATCCCGCAGCGGAAGCAAACCCGCCAGGCCCCAAGGGGGGGGCAGGGTCAATGCCGCGTTGGCCGATGAGCCACGCCGAGGCGCGCAGCCAAGCTCGCAAGGCGCTTATCAAGAGTCCAAAACTCAGTGCCTGGCGACATGAGTGTGGATGCCAGTAGCGCCATATCCACCAATCCACACCCCAGTCCATACAGATTTTCGCGCTCGATGAACTCCATGATCTCAGGCAAGCTGGCCTGATTGCAGCATTGCAAAAGGCCAAGGTTGTGAAGGGTCTGGACACGGGGTGCCGGAGGCGTTCCGCATGCAATTTCCAGTATCACCATCGGGTGAGTCAGCACGAGGTCGAGCCCGATGAGGGCAACCAACGCATCATTTCCGTTTCGGAAATGGTCTATCCACACGGACGTATCGACCAGCACACTCATTTCGAGATGGGCCCCTGGCGGCGACGCGGTACATCTTGAATCTCGGGCATCGTGCCGCCCAGAGCAGCCAGACGCTTTGCTGCTTGCACGCGCACAAAGGTTTTCACAGCTTCTCGAAACAGGTCCGACTTGTCCATGTGGGTGTCAGCCAGTTCCAGGGCCTTTTGGTAGAGGGCATCGTCGATCGTCACAGTGGTGCGCATAGAGGCTACCTTGTTATCATCAGTTTATATGCGAATTTGCATCAAAAATCGCATCATGGCAAGCTGCTGTTTTTTGACTCGTGCGTTTTGTCGCCGCCTGCTCGCACGCTATTCCTCGTTACACCGTAGCCCATGGAACCTGAATCAAAACCCACGACACCCATTTTGCAGGCTTTGCAAACCCTGGTCCGCCAACCAAGAACTGGTAAAACCGTAGCTCTCGAGCCGGGCAGCAATTTCTGCGCGCAAGGCCAGTTGGCGCTGGACGCCGTTGCCGTGACGGTGCGCAACGTGGGTACGCTGGACCGCCCTGTCTCACCAGAATCCGCGGCAGCCCTGCACGCGGCCAGCGCTCCCGCGCGCCATGGCTTGCGGGAAGCCACGTTGCTCGACAAGCGCGTGCGGGACACTGGCGAGATCGACGCCAGCACGTTGGCGCTGGAATGGACCGCCAATACCCTGCCCTCGCTGCAGGCCGATGTCGCGCAGGCTTTGGGGGTTCTGCACCTGGAAGCGCGGCTGCACAACCTGCTGGTCTACGGCCCAGGCCAGTTCTTCAAGCCGCACCAAGACACAGAAAAGCACCCGGGCATGATCGCCACGCTGGTGCTGGTGTGGCCCTCGGCGCATATTGGTGGTGAGTTGCGCGTTGGTCACCGCGATACTCAGGTCCACTTCGCATCGCAACATCTGCAGGCCAGCGCGATCCGCTGGTTCGCTTTCTATGCCGACTGCCAACACGAGGTGGCACCGGTATCCGAAGGCTGGCGGATTGTGCTCACGTTCGATCTGGTCTTGCCGGCCGAGTCTGCGCGCCCGCATACGCCGGTGCATCCGGCCCTGCTGAATGCGCTGAACAAGCACTTTCATCCCGAGGACGCAGAGCCTTGCCTACAGCCCTGGGTGCTTCTGCTCGACCATCAATACACCGAACGCGGACTGCGTTGGCGTCTGCTGAAAGGCGAGGACCGCGCGCGGGTGGCGGCGCTTCGCGCGGCTTGCGAGCCACTGGGGCTGACCATGCACTTGGCGCTGGCAGCAATCCACGAGCAGTGGACTGCTATCGACGCTGGTGGTGGGCGTCGCGGTAGCGCCGCGGAACCCGACGAACTGATCGACGAAGACATGGTGCTGGACTTTTGGGTCGATGCCGACGACCAGCCGCTGCGTCGAGATGCCTTGCGCCTCACGCCCGCGGACACCGTCTGCTTAACGGAAACCGGCGAGAACTTCCTCGTAGACGAAGAATATGAAGGCTACATGGGCAACTACGGTGAGACGCTGGACTATTGGTACCGCCGTGCCGCGCTGGTGATCCAAACGCCGCTGGCAGCTGAAGTGAGCCGCTTCACGACCGACTTCGACGCGGCGCTGACCGATGCGCTTGCGCTGGCGTGCGAAGTACGCGGCGACGAGTTGCCGCAGCGCTTGCAGGCTGCGAAAAAGGCGCTTCGCATGCAGTGCCAGACACGAGGTCGCAAGCTGCTGGACTCCTTCGCGGAATTGGCGACGGCAGTGCCCAATGCGGCGCAAGCCCATGAACTGTGCGAGGGATTTTCGTGGTTCGATCTCGTGCCCAGCGACGCTCTAGCATTGGCCCACCTGGCTCGTCGATGGGGCTCGCCGTGGATGCAGGAGCTGTTGCAGACCTTGACTGCACGCTCGATGGCCTGGCGCTTCAGTGAGTGGAGCAACAAGCAGGACAATGGCATCGCACCCTGGCCGCAATCGCTGGCAGACTTCGTTCTCACGGGTGAGGCAGCCGGACTGCAAGCGGCCGTGATCGACGACATCCTGGATCAATGCCACGCCGCGCTGATCGCCGCCGACAAGTCGTTCGCTTCCAGCACTCCCGCATCATGCAGCGCCACGCTCGAGCAACGCCTGCGCAGTGTGGGCGATTTGGCGGCTGCAACGCAGCGATCCACGACGGCCCCACAACGCCAGGCGGCTCTGGTGCATCACGTACAGGCCAACCCTGGCCTCTATCCCTTACGCCAGCTGCGGCCTCTGCTACAGGCCTGGCCGCCCGAGGCGATCGTATTGCAGCCGGTGCAGGGCTTGCGCACCGCGGTGATTCAAGCATTGCAGCAGGCGCTCGATGAGCCCGCACCGCCTGTTGGCGACTGCAGCCTGCGCGACATCGAGTGGACCTGCCGGTGCAAAGACTGCCATGAAGTCATCAAATGGGCCGAGTCGGCCAACGGGCAGCCTCTGGTCCTGGCGATGGCCGAGTCAAGGCGTCGACATGTGCAATCCCGGTTACAGGAAACCGCGATCGCGCTTCACACTGAAACAGTGAGGCAAGGCTCCCCCCACAAGCTGCTCATACGCAAGCCGACCGACCTGCCAGCCCGCCGGAGTAGCCAGCGACTTGCATGGACTCACGACCTGGCGGCACTCTTCCTGAACTCTCAACCTGTATGACGTCGGTGTTGCAAAACCTCTGAACCCCGCATGAATGCTCGTGTTTTGTAGTGATTGCAACTGGATGGAACCCCCAGAAACGGTTCCAATCCATACTCATTCCTGGGAGTTTTTGAGAGCGAAGGACGATGGCCACAGACGATTTTTTCCGAGCCCGGCTGGATCATATGATTGACCTGGCCATCAGGAGATCATTGGCGTCGAGGCGCTACGGCGAGCGGGCTGGACGACCCAAGTACCCCACCGCCCCACCGTGGCCGTGAACCCAAAAAAAGCCGGTATTCAGCATTGAGCCATTCGAGGTTGAGCTGCGCGCTCCCAAGTGCTTCGAGGCGACCCAAAGTGCTCCCCAATCCCCCAGCGCCCCGGCCCTGCCAACGCTACGTCCCGCTTGGGCCTTGGCAGACATGCTGCTCACCCACGGCCGGGGTCAATGTGGCCTTTGGCCTGACGATATCGAGTGGGACGAGATCGGTGAGCAGGACGAGGCAGACTGGCTGGCCGCATGCACTTCTCTCGGCTTGGTGCAGGCACCGATGAAGCCCTGAGGTGATGGTGCAGGGGAGGTTGAGCTTTTCAAAACCCCAGAACCCCAACACCGTGGATGGTCTTTCAACTGAAAACGGTTCTTCAAATTGGGCTCGGTGATTCGCCGGACCCCAAGGTGTACTGTGAAGAACCCGGCGGCGGGGTAGTTCGTCCTTGACAATGCGGGGTACTTGCCTAATGATAGTGACCAGTCTGACTAGACACGGTGATGGTTATGCATACTTGGCAACTACAAGAAGCGAAAAGTCGATTCAGCGAGGTGGTTGATCTCACGCTCAAAGAGGGTCCACAACTTGTCACCCGGCGCGGGGAAGAGGCCGTGGTCATCCTGGCCGCCGATGAGTACCGGCGCCTCACGGGCCAGACACCGCGTTTGATGGATAGCCTGCTCAATGCCCCACGTGGTGAACCGTTGGTGCTTGAGAGGTCCCGAGAATCCATTCGAGATGTCTCCCTGTGAGGTATTTGCTCGATACTAGTATGCTCTCTGAGTTGGTCAAGAGCACGCCTGAGAGCCGCGTCCTCCAGTGGTTCGAGGCGCGCAAAGCCTCTGAGCTTTACATCAGCGCAATGACCTGGGGCGAGTTGCAACGTGGTGTGAGCAGGCTGCCAAAATCCAAACGGCGGTCTGAGCTGACGCGGTGGTTGGAGCAGTTGCAAATGGGTTTCGAAGATCGAATCTTGGCGTTTGATCAGAATGTCTCGGTGGTCTGGGCACACATGATGGTAATGACCGAGGAACAAGGTAAATCCATGGCAGCCTTCGACTCGATCATTGCAGCAACGGCCCGAGCGCACGACTGCAAATTGGTCACCCGCAATGTTCGCGATTTCGCTAAGGCGGGTGTTAACGTGCTCAACCCTTGGCAAGACCAGTGAGCCGTGCAGGCAACGAATTGGATCAAAGGGGTCTTTCAACCTAAAAACCGTAGTTGACCGCTGACTTCCGCTGGCAACACCTGATGAACGCTCAGAATTTCGCACACGAACCCCATCGCCTTTGGGGTGAAAGCGCTACGCACCCGAGTGGGCAGCACTGCGGCGCGCTGTCGGCGTTGCTCCGCCTTGCGGGCACGAGCCCGCCGCGTTGTCGCGCCT